>JBFJMM010000213.1:0-3582 GCA_041633885.1 Porticoccaceae bacterium | reverse complement strand
AGCCACCGCATTCACGCGATTTTCTTCCCGCGCGCGGTAGTAATCCGACAGATCGCGAAAAGTCAGCACTGCTCCCAGGACCGTCTTTTCATCGGCGCCGACGATCGGCGCGGCGCTGGCGCTGAGGTAGTGCTCCAACCCCTGGCGATCGGTCAATCTAAGGCCATTGCTCTCCTCAAGCACCTTGCAACTGGTCAACACTGTTTGCAAAGCGTCCTGCACAGTTTCTCCGGTCTGTCTCTGGACCGCCGGAAATACCGTGGCCAGGGGCTGGCCCAAACTCTCGTCGAGAGACCATCCAGTCAGGGCTTCCGCCGCCGGATTTAACCATTCGACACGCCCATCGCGATCGACAGCGATAACCCCATCGGCGATGGATTGCGCAATGCGATGGAGGCGTTGCTCGCGATCCCGCAAGGACAGGGTCGCCGCGTCCAGTTCATTTGATATGCGACTGACCTTGCCGGCGTGCGCAGCCAGGAATCCCATCGACCGTTGATCTTCACCCGTACCGACACCGTCCGGCAACGCCTCTTGAATGATTCGTAACGGACCGATGACGAATTGGCGCAGGGCCACAACCACCGCGATGACCGTGATCAGCCCCATCAGCAGTAGCACCCCCACTTCCACCGCCAATTTTCTTAGTAGCGGCGCGGTGCCCAATCTCAAATCCTGGTGGGCAAAAAGTGTTACGCCAGCGACATCCGTTCCCGCTTCTACCCCTGCGTAGCCATACAGCTGGCGTTGTCTATCCACCTGCACCAGTGGCAGCTGCGCAGAATCGGAGAATGTCTTTGCCACAGCGAGATCAAAATTCGGCAGGACCGTCGCCGCGGGCCGATTGTTTAACGTCGGCCGATTAGCGAAGAGAACCGTGCCGGCGCTGTCGACTAGCGCCAGAGTGATACCCTCGTCGGCTGGAAAGCTACGCATCAGCCGATCGACCGTTTCGCCGTCCTTTTTTCCAACTTCGCCATTATTTGCCACCGCTTCGAGACGCGCTCCCATGGGTTGCTGCAAGCGCGCCAACACAGTTTGCCAGTGCTCAATACTCCCGCGTCGAAACTCCTGAGCCAGGTTGGTGTAGCGAAAAGTGCCCCAGCCCGCTATCAGCACAGCGATTGCCACAGCGATAGTGGCTGGCAACCAGAACCGGAAGTCGTGCCTTCCAATGCCCATATTTATACGACTCTTTGCCATAAGGTTTGAATCTGCTCCAGGTTAACCCCTGTACGCACGTTGCACCGTACTCCAGTGCCACCGAGGACCATAACTGTCCACAAGATACCCGCATCATGGTGCTGGGTGGTATACACCTGACACCCCCCCAGGCCCCGGGGCGACCCCTCCACGCGGTCGGGGAGGTCTGCGCATTACCAGAGAATATCGGCACATTTCGCCCGATACTTGACCGGGTACACCGCTAAACAATACTTTCGGCCGATTTACGGGTTGAGCGGTGGTGATTACTTTACTGTCCCGACGCCTGCGGCACCGGTCCAGCGCACGAAAACGACAACCAGCGGTTGTCGATGGGTCACAAATAATACGCCGTAAAATGTGGATTGACTGATGCTGGCCCTGTGATTGGGCTCTAGTCAGGATTTGGCGAGCAATACACAGGTCGCGCCTGAACCACCGTAGGGCGGGGGCGCGCTGTGGAAAGCGAGCACCCCGTGCAATTCCTGCAACCACTGACTAACCCAGCTTTTCAGCAGCGCCGGGCGGGCCCGTCCCGCGCCTTTGCCGTGACTGATGAGCACGCAGCGGACCCCGCGTGCGCCTGCCTGTCCAATAAACTGCAGCACCGCCGCGCGGGCCTGGACAACCGTTAAGCCGTGCAGGTCGAGGGTCGTCGTCTCATGGTACCGGACTCGCTGCAATTTGCGAAGCTGGCGATCCTGAACTCCAGGGCGTTTGAAACTTATTACCGCAAAGGGATCGACCGGCGGGGGAGCATGGATACTGGCTGATAAGTGCGCAGCCCGGGGAGTACTCGATTCGCCCTCCGCGCGGGCCCTTGTGTCCCCATGGCGCGCACCCACCGTAAGCGTATCACCGGAAATCCCGGAATGCGGCCGGGTGCGATGTATTGACAAAGGCTTTACTGGTCCGATGGTATCGCGAAATAGCTTACAGTCGGCGTCGCTACTCATGGCCAACAGCATAAACAAAGGGAGTGGCGCTATACAAGCACAACTGTCAGGCTAGAATACCCATCTGTCCCCCATCGGACCGTCGACCATTATGGGCCTTGACATCGAACTTCACCCGGTTTACCAGGACGTGGTGCGCAAGTGTGCGGCACTGGATTTTGGACCGGCCCTGAGCGCCGCACAGTTCCCATCGGCGCTGTGGCGCGAACTGGCAAAGTGCACAATGCTTGATTTCCCGCCGGCAAACAAATCATCACCAAATACAGCGCCGGCGGATAAAACGCTCGATCCGGCATTGCCGGGCCCCTGGCACACACTGGCGGTCGTCGGTTACGGCTTGACTCGTTTAAGCCGCAACCTAGGGTTGACAACCAGCTGGCTGGGACAGCAACTGGTCCTGTATTTTTTGGCGCGGCACTCCTTGTCAGGCCTGGCGGCGGCATGCAGCGCTGACGTGCGCAGCGGGCAGGGTCTGTGTGCCATCGCGATATCGGAGCCAGGCGTCGGCGCTCATCCCAAGCATCTCTCTACCACCGCCACGGCCCAGGGGAGCGACTTCCTGATCAACGGTCGCAAATCCTTTATCACCCACGGTCCCTACGCCGACTGGTTTATGGTGCTGGCCATTACCCACCGCGTGGGCGAGCGCAAACACTATTCCACCTTTTTACTGCCCCGCGCTACCCCGGGGCTGTCGCTGACGCCCCAACCGGAGATCGTTGGTCTACACCCGATTGGACACGCCAACATGAGCCTGAGTAATTGCCGGGTACCGCACAGCTCGCTTATCGGCGCACCCGGGGACGGATTTGGCGCCATCGCCAACCCTCTGCGCTCCCTGGAGGACGCTTTAATGCTATGCCCCCTTGCAGGAGCGGTACAGACGCAGATTGATTTACTGCGGGACAGCCAGACCCCCTGGGATGCCCATGGAACAGGCGCCGCTATCTGTCTGGCGGACTGCGCCGCCAAGTTGGGTATAATGGCCGCGGACCAGCTCGATCGACAGAGCCCGTCCGCCGACCTGACCACGCTGATTATCGGTGCGCGCACCCTGATCGCCAGGGCGCAGGAGTTATTGTCGGAAGCGTGGCAGGACTGCCCACAGGCAATGGCCATTGGCCGCGACATCCAGTTATTACTCAGTATTGGCGGCAAGGCTACCGCCAGCCGCGTCAGCGCGCTGGCCAGATAGCCCGCCTGGCGACTTGCCAAATACGAGTCAAATATCATGTCGCGGCGCGGGTGACCTGACGCCACTGGCGGATAATTGCAACAGCACAGCCACTGTTTGGCAACGTGCATTGAACGTAATGAGACTTATGAAAAATCTGTACCAGGACAAATTTAATTCGGTCGCCGAAATACAGGCGCGCTTTGAAGAAGCCAAATATATTTGCAGCGACCAGATCGCCACCTGCGT
>JBFJMM010000212.1:0-3593 GCA_041633885.1 Porticoccaceae bacterium | reverse complement strand
GCCCTGTCTGAAAACCATGGGTGGGGAGAGGGTGCGCTGCGCTTGCCGCCAGGATTTGACGGTGGTTCCATTGACCCGCTACGGCGTAGAGCCGTCGTCCTGAGCGGGTATTCCGCCCGCGAAACGTAATCGCCTGGCTCTCCCGGTAATCCCGCACGCACCGGGCCTGACATACCCATGGCAGGGTATACAGGTTTGTTGGGCTGCAGTCAGATCCATCCCGGACTAAGATGCCCCTTGGTATTTTCTATACCGCCCGGTAACATGGGCGCGCTGTGCAGGAGTATTTACTTTTCTGGGGGATATTAACGTGTCTGGAATTTTAAGTTACGGGGCCTATGTTCCCTATTACCGCCTGACGCGACAGGCGATGGGCGGCGGCAAGGGAGAGCGGGCGGTTGCCAGCTTTGACGAAGATGCCGTGTCCATGGCGGTGGAAGCCGGTCGCGAGGCGCTGCGTGGGTTGGATGTAACACTGGATAGCGTTATTTTCGCAACCACCAGTCCCCCCTATGCGGAAAAACTCAACACCACAACGGTCGCCGTTGCCCTTGATTTGCCGTCGACGGTGGCCAGTATGGAGCTGGGCGGCAACAGCCGCATGGGTCTGGCCGCCCTGCTATTGGGTGCGGATCTCGGCAAGGCCGGGCGCACCTCTCTGGTGTGCAGTAGCGACGTGGTGGTTGGCGCCCCCGGTGGCGCCCGCGAACGGGACAGCGGTGACGGAGCCGTGGCATTTGTCACGGGTGCCGATGAAAATGCCATCGCGAAGGTGCGTGGCAGCGCGTCCAGTACCACGGAGATACTGGACGTGTGGCGTCTGCCCACGGACCGCTTTGCAAGGCAATGGGAGGAACGTTTTGGCGTGGAGGTGCTGGGTCCGGTCAGTATCGACACGGCAGCGCGTGCACTGAAAAATGCGGGAGTGGCGCCGGATAGTCTGGCAACGGTGATTCTGGACGCAACCAACAAACGGGATGTCGCCGGTATTCCACGGGCGCTGGGCCTGAAACCCGAACAAGTGGCCGATATGCTCGGCGATACCGTTGGCCGCACCGGCACGGCGCACCCCGGATTGGCGCTGGCACAGGCGCTGGATACGGCGGCAACGGGGGATCTTATTCTGGTGGTGTCCACCGCCGATGGTTGCGACGCCGTGGTGCTGGAGGTGACCGATGCCATACTTCAGGGACGGCCCCGGCGCTCGGTGGCACAATGGCTGGCCTCGAAAAACAATGATCTAGCCTACAATACCTATTTGAAGTGGCGCGGTATTTTACCCTTCGAACCGCCCCGCCGTCCGGACCCGAGTCGTCCCGCGGCACCGATTATGAAGCGCCACGAACAGTGGAAATACGCTTTTTATGGATCCCGCTGTGAATGCGGGCAGGGTTATTTGCCGCCGCAACGGGTGTGTGTCAGGTGTCGGGCGGTGGATAAAATGACACCGGAATCCTATGCCGAGGAGCCCTGCAGGATCACTACCTTTACCCTCGATCATCTGGCCTACAGCCTGCAGCCGCCGGTGGTTTCCATGGTGGTGGATTTTGACAAGGGTGGGCGCCTTGCCTGCGAACTGACGGACGGGGACCCGCGCGCGGTAAAAATCGGCAATCGACTGGAAATGACGTTCCGTCGGTTCTACACCGGGCAGGGCGTGCACAACTATTTCTGGAAAGCGAGACCACTACGCTAGGAGATCGGCGATGGCTAGTAACGGTATTAAAGACAGAGTGGCGATCGTGGGTATGGGCTGTACCCAATTTGGCGAACACTGGGATCGGGATGCGTCGGACATGTTGGTCGAGGCGGCCGGCGAAGCGTATCAGTCAGCGGGGGTAAACCCCGATGACGTGGATGCCTACTGGCTGGGAACCTTTGCCAGCGGCATCTCCGGCATGGTGTTGTCGGAGGCGCTGAAGACACCCTACAAACCAGTCACCCGTGTTGAAAATATGTGTGCGACTGGTAGCGAAGCGCTGCGCAACGCGGCCTACGCGGTGGCCAGTGGCGCCTACGATCTGGTGATGGCCATCGGCGTGGAAAAACTCAAGGATGGTGGTTATTCCGGGTTGGTAGTGCCCACTCCCGATGGCGATGGGACCGAGTCGAGCATGACGGCGCCGGCGATGTTTTCCCTGCTGGCGCCGGCCTATTGCCAAAAATACGGGGTCGAGGAAAGCCAGTTGAAAGATGTGCTGTCGCGCATCGCCTGGAAAAACCACGTGGCCGGCGCAAAGAACCCCAAGGCCCAGTTCCGTAAGGAAGTGCCAATGGAAACCATCTGTAAATCGCCGTCCATCGCTGGCATGTTTGGCGTATTTGACTGTTCCGGCGTGGCGGACGGTTCCGCCGCGGCGATTTTGTGTCGGGCTGAGGATGCCCATAAGTACACGGACAAACCGATTTATCTAAAAGCGTTTTCGATAGCCGCCGGACCCAATGAAGGCTTTATCAGCGCGGACTACGACTTCACCACCTTTCAGGAGGTCTCCGCCTCCGTTCAGGATGCTTACCAGCAGGCGGGGGTTACGGACCCCCGCGAACAGATCAGTATGGCGGAAGTGCACGACTGCTTTACCGCCACCGAGCTGGTGTTAATGGAAGATATGGGGTTTTCCCCGCGGGGCGAGGCGTGGAAAGACGTTCTTGCCGGGCGTTTTGACGGCGATGGCGCCCAGCCGGTAAACCCCGACGGTGGCCTGAAAAGCTTTGGCCACCCGATTGGCGCCAGCGGTTTGCGCATGATGTATGAGATGTGGTTGCAGTTTCGCGGTGAAGCGGGTGAGCGGCAGATTCCCAATCCGAAGCTGGGGCTCACCCATAACCTGGGTGGTCAGCCGGGGCGCTGCGTAAGTTTCGTGTCGATTGTCGGGCGAGAAATTGGCTGATAGCCATTGCCACTAAAAACCCGGCTATTGCCGGGTTTTTAGTGTGTTTCCAAAGTAACGTCAATTAAATCCGCGCGCCGCTGTTTATTTACGCTTCATGGCCGAGAAAAACTCGTTGTTGTCCTTGAAGCTCTTGAGCTTGTCCACGAGAAATTCCGTGGCGGAGAGATCCTCCATGTCGTGCAGCAGCTTGCGTAAAATCCACACGCGCTGCAACTCCGCCTCGCCCATCAGCAGGTCTTCGCGACGGGTGCCGGAACGGCGAATATTGATGGCCGGATAAATGCGTTTTTCGGCGATCTTGCGGTCCAGGTGCAGCTCCATATTACCGGTGCCCTTGAACTCTTCGTAGATCACCTCGTCCATCTTCGAGCCCGTATCCACCAGCGCTGTAGCGATGATGGTGAGGCTGCCGCCGTGTTCGATATTGCGCGCCGCGCCGAAAAAGCGCTTCGGCCGGTGCAGGGCATTGGCATCGACGCCGCCGGTCAGCACTTTGCCCGATGACGGGACGACCGTGTTGTAGGCACGTGCAAGACGCGTGATCGAATCGAGGAGGATGACGACATCACGTTTATGTTCGGTGAGCCGCTTGGCCTTCTCGATAACCATGTCTGCAACCTGGACATGGCGGCTGGCCGGTTCATCGAATGTCGATGAGACAACCTCGCCGCGCACGGTTCGCTGCATTTCCGTCACTTC
>JBFJMM010000211.1:0-3636 GCA_041633885.1 Porticoccaceae bacterium | reverse complement strand
TGGCTGCCGCGCACCCGGTGGCGGCGGTAATGCCGGGCACGACGGCACAGGGGATGCCGGCTTTGGCCAGGGCGTCGATTTCTTCGCCGCCCCTGCCGAAAATAAACGGGTCGCCGCCTTTCAAACGTACCACCCGTTTACCCTGCTGCCCCAGGGTGACGAGCAATTCGCAGATGCGCGCCTGGGGCATGCTGTGGCAGTGCTTGCGTTTGCCCACATATATTTGGTCGCAGTGGGCTGGGCAGTGTTGCAGTAGTTCCGGGTTGACCAGGCGGTCGTAGACCACCACGTCGGCCTGTTCTAACAGGCGCAGGGCTTTCAGGGTAATCAGTTCCGGGTCGCCGGGGCCGGCGCCCACCAGGTCCACCCGGCCCTGTTTGACGGTGTGATGTATGGTGGCGTTCATCGCGGCAGTTTTTTCCACACCACGATGTCTTTGATGTGGGCAAACATCTCTTTCAGGGTGGTGGTTTTAATGGTGGCGATTAACTCATCCATTTTGAATTTGCCGTGCTGTTCGCGCACCACGCCTACCTGTTCCATATCCACCAGCCCGGTGGCACGGGCGTGTTCGACAAAGTCCTGATTCTTCCAGAAAAATGCGCCGGGCATGGTGGTGGGGATCACCAGCACAAAAAACAGTGAGCGGCTGATGATGGCCGCGGCGATAGCCAACGCGCTCACCCCAAGCCACAGGCCAATTATGGTGAAGCCCGCCGGGGCCACAACAAAGCTGGCCAGCGCGAGGCCCGCGCACATGACAATCGCGCCACATAGCAGGCCATTGCGAAGCAACCAGGGATACCCGTAGCGGGTGACCTGCACATACCAGGACGACGCGCCTTCGTTACCGAGTTTCAGCATGTCGCGGCCGTGGCGGATATGGCCAATACCTTCCAGCACCAGACCAACGGCGGCGACGGTGGCGAGGACCGGCAAAATACCGCCCACTGAGTGCCCGCTTATAAGCAGCGCGGGCAAGGTAACCAGCCCGGTTAGTAGTGCGCCAAGGCTGAGGGTATTGCCACCAAAGGCGGTGGCGGTTTGCCAGTGGTTCCAGAACGGCCGCGCCGGAATACGGTAGATGCGGTACATATAGTACAGGCCGATTAAGCCACTGAACGTTGCCAGTGCGGCGCACAATGTTTTCAACACGATAGATGCTTGCACAATGAACGGGCTGTCGAACCACACCGCCAGTGCGGCAAATAATGCGTAGCCCAGCAGAAAGGTATAGAACGCGGAAATACCGGCGATTTCCCGACTCAGGGGCGACCAGCGCAAATTATTAAAGCCCCGATAAAAACGGTGGGGTTTGCCCAGGTGCATATTGAGTTTAAATAAACCGAAACTGATCAGGCCGATCATCACCGCCAGCAGGGGCAATGCGACGCCGGGTAACTGCAGGGCGGCCAGAGCACCGGTGGGGAATACACTGTTGGGCAACAACAGCGCGCTGGTCATCAGCAAAAAGGCGCCGAGCACCGCCTGGGTGCACAGGGTGAAAATAACGTGGGCGCTTTCGTGGGAGGTGAGCAGCCTGCGCCAGTTCCACTGTTTTTTGTCGCCGATTTTTTTATCGACTTCGGGCTTGAACTGCCCGACCTTGTCGTCCTTGTGGTATTTCACCGGCATACCGTCGGGGCGGGTCATTTCCCGCTGGGTGCTGCGGGTTTGTTGAAAGCGAATATTGGGCTGGGTGATGTCGGTGGCGGGAAATCCGGGGATGGAAATTTTGGCTTCGATGCGATTTTCCGGAATATTTTCGATCACCCCAAAATCCAGGGCGTTGCCCACACAGGCGGATACACAGGCGGGTTTCAGGCCCACTTCGAGTCTGTCTACACACATATTACATTTGGTGACTTCGCCTTTTACCGGGTCCAGTTGCGGCGCATTGTAGGGGCACACCCAGGTGCAGTAACCGCAGCCAAAGCAGATGTCCGGGTCCTGCAACACCGCGCCGTATTCGGCGAACTTGGTGTAGGCGCGGGTGGGGCAGCCTTTTAAACACACCGGGTCGTCGCAGTGGTTGCAGGCCATGGAGATATTGATGCGCTGGTAATCCGGGTAGGTGCCGCCTTCGACGTAGCCTACCGAGCGGAAGGCGATGTGGGCGGGGTTATCGTTTTTCTCGCTGCACGCAGTTTCGCAGGCGTGACAGCCAATGCAGTTATCGGCATTAAAATAAAAGCCGTGTTGCTTGTAGCGGTTGGGGTTGTCGCCCACCGCGTCGTTGCCGTTGATGTGCAGGCTCGCGTCCGCCGGGGGATTGGAGAGATCCAGCAGATCAATCAGGTTGCCGTGACAGTTGGTGGCCGGGTCGGCGGTTTTTTCCGGCGCCGGGTCCCACAGAAAAGCGTTGGTCGGCTCGTCGCCGCGCAGTTCAAAAATGGCGGCTTTGGCGGTTCTGGTGACTGTGGCCGGAGCGGGCGCGGTGGCGCTGTCGGTGTTGGTCTCGATGGCTTCGCGATGATTCATCAGTAGGTCCGTAGTTCCCGGCTTAACCGCGCCGCGCCAATTTGGTCGGCAATGGTTTCGACACGCACTGCCTGCTGCTTGAAGGCGGGCTGTCGGGAATGGGGGTCGAGCAAACCCAGGGTGAGGCGATTGACGCAGTCAAAAAAGTGAAACGGAATAAACACCATGTCCCGGGGTACGCGCTGGGTGAGCATGGCCATGACCACCGCGTCGCCCCGTTTGGAAACGCAACGCACGTAGGCCTGGTGTTTGATGCCCAATTCCGCGGCGGCGTCCGGATTCATTTCCATAAACGGAATCGGGCTGAATTTGTTGTTGTTGCCCACCTTGCCAGTGCGGGTGCGGGTGTGGAAGTGCTCCACCAGGCGGCCGGTGTTGAGCCAGAACGGGAACTGGTTGTCCGGCCGCTCGTTGTTATCAATAAACGGCAGGGGAATCAATTTGGCCCGTTTGTCGGCGTGGCAAAAGGACGCGGGCTCGGTATACAGGCGCTTGCCGCCGGGTAAGGGCGCTTCGTTGTTGTTCCGTTGCTCCGCCGTGTAGGGCCATTGAATACCCCGGTGTTTTTCGATCAGGTCGTGATCCATGCCGGAGATATCCATGTGCCGACCTTTGGCCAGGGCACGCATCTCTTCGAATGCCCCCGCCGGGGTCTCTGGAAAACGGACGTCGCCCTCCGGGTCAAAGCGTTTTGCCAGCTCGTTAAAAATCTGCAAATCGGATTTGCACCCGTCTTTCGGTGGCGTTGCCTGGCGCACCATATTCACGCGGCGCTCGGTGTTGGTAAACGTGCCTTCTTTTTCCGCCCAGATGGCGGCGGGCAGATACAGGTGGGCGTACTGGTTGCTCTCCATATCCGCGTAGGCATCCTGCACCACCAGAAATTCGAGCTTCTCCAGGGTTTTGCGAATGCGCGCCGTATTGGGCATGGAGGTCAGGGGGTTGGTGGCCACCAGCCACAATCCTTTGATTTGCCCGGTTTCGATGGCGGGGAAAATATCGGTTTGAAACAGCCCACGTTTTTTCGGGAAAAATTCGGGGTCCACATTCCAGAATTTGCCGATTTCGGCCCGGTGCTCCGGGTTTTCCAGAGCGCGATAACCGGGCAAGCCGGAACAGGACGACCACTCGCGGGTGCCCATGGCGTTGCACTGG
>JBFJMM010000210.1:0-3648 GCA_041633885.1 Porticoccaceae bacterium | reverse complement strand
CCGAGCATATTAATTTTATGGCCAGATACGCCCGTGGTCTGATTTGCATGACGTTGACGGAACAGCGTTGCAAACAGCTGGCGTTGCCGCTGATGGTGACCAGCAACAACGCCAGTCACGGTACCAATTTCACCGTATCTATCGAGGCGGCGGAAGGCGTGACTACCGGTATTTCCGCGGCGGATCGCGCCCTCACCGTGCAGATGGCGGCGGCCAAAAATGCCACCCCGGACGATATTGTGCAGCCGGGGCATATCTTTCCGCTGCGCGCCCAGGAAGGGGGCGTGTTGAGTCGCGCCGGGCACACCGAAGCGGGATGCGATCTGGCGCGGCTGGCGGGGTACGAGCCCGCCTCCGTGATCGTGGAAATTATGAACGACGACGGTACCATGGCGCGGCGGCCGGATCTTGAGGCATTTGCCGTACAGCACGGCATTAAAATCGGCACCATTGCCGATCTGATCCATTATCGGGTGGTCAATGAGCAGACCCTGAAGTGCATTGGCGAACGCCAGATCGACACCACCTACGGTGAGTTCACCCTTAAAACCTATCTGGATACGGCCCGGAAAAACAAGCATTTTGCGTTGGTAAAAGGGGAAATTTCCGCCGCTAAACCCATTCCCATTCGCGTGCACATTCCGAGCACCGGACGGGATATTCTGTCGGTGGCGCGCACCGGGCCATACCCCACCTGGACCATTCATAAAGCTATGCAAAAAGTGGCCGAAGAGGGTTGCGGCGCGATCGTGTTGCTGCATCACGCTGAAACCTTCGAGGAGATCGAGGGGGAACTGGATGCGCTGCAGACCAATCAAAGCAAGGTCAGAAGCGCGGCGGAAATGGTGTACCTGCAGGTAGGAGCGGGTTCGCAAATTCTGCGGGATCTGGGGATTAAAAAAATGCGGGTGATGAGTGCACCTTTCCGTTTTAATGCCATTTCCGGCTTTGATCTGGAAGTGGTCGATTATATTGAGTGCCCCTGAGTGCGGGGAGCACTTTTAAAGTGCGTAGCTGAAACTGAACTGGACCTGTTATGAGTGAATTTCGACCGATCGAAGGCTCCTTTGAGTCCGGCAATGCGCGCTTCGCGATTGTGGTGAGCCGCTGGAATGGGGATATTACCGAGAACCTTCTGGCCGGTGCATTGCGGGCTCTTGAGCGCCACGGTGTCACCCAGGAGCGTATTCAGGTGGTGCGCGTCCCCGGGGCATTTGAATTGCCGCTGGCGGCGCTGAAGTTGGCAGACGGCGGTAACTACCAGGGGATAATTACCCTCGGCTGCATTATACGGGGCGGGACGCCGCATTTTGAGTATGTGTGTGGCGAGTGCGCACGGGGCATCGGTGAAGTCGCGTTGGCAACAGGACTGCCGGTGGCTTTTGGTGTGCTGACCACGGACAACCTGCAGCAGGCACAGGAGCGCTCCGGCGAAGGACAGGACAATAAAGGCGAAGAGGCGGCGCTCACCGCGCTGGAGATGGTGTCGTTGTGCAAATCGCTGGAGGCCTGATCGGTGGCTGCCGCACCCCTGCCATCCACCCGTAAGAAAGCGCGCCATCTGTTAGTGCAGGCACTCTATCAGTGGCAACTGGCACAGGAGGATATTGCTGTCATCGAGGCGCAATTTCACACCGACCACAGCATGGCCAAGGTGGATACTCAGTTCTTCGGGGAGCTGTTGCACGGCATTCCCGCAAATCTTGCGGATATTGATGCCGCCTATGAACAGTTTCTCGATCGCAAGGCGGAAAGTCTCGATCCTGTTTCTCGGGCCGTCCTGCGCCTGGGCACCTACGAATTGATGTATCGCATCGATGTTCCCTATAAGGTTGTCATTAACGAATCCGTCAATTTGGCCAGGACGTTTGGTCCGACTGAGGCGCACAAATATATTAACGGTATTCTCGACAAGGTCGCTGGCATCACCCGGCGCGTCGAGTTATCAGCGGGTCGGGCACGCGGCTGACCGCGGCCGCGGGAACCAGGGCGAGGCGCACCGTGGCCATAGATGAATTCAGTCTGATCGATACTTACTTTACCCGACATCGGCACAGCGAGGCCGGGGTGGTACTCGGTATCGGCGACGATTGCGCCCTGTTGTCTCCCGCGCCGGGTATGAACCTGGCGGTCACCACCGACACGCTGGTGGGTGGCGTGCACTTCCCCGACTCCGGGGCTGCCGACCAGATTGGCCAACGGTCTTTGCGGGTCAATTTGAGTGATCTGGCCGCCATGGGCGCTTGCCCCCGCTGGTTCCAGCTGGCCCTGACCCTGCCCCAGGCGGACCCCGATTGGTTGTCCGGATTCAGCGCGGGGCTGTTTGCGGTGGCCGACCAGTTTCAGTGCACCCTGGTGGGGGGCAATATGGCCCGTGGACCCCTGTCGGTGACCGTGACTGCGATGGGCGAAATCCCTTGTGGGGAAGGACTGACCCGCAGCGGCGCGCAGGTGGGTGACAGTATCTTTGTAACCGGTTATCTCGGCGATGCCGCCGCCGGGCTTTTATGTCTGACGGGAGATACTTTTCAATCAAAAATAGGAAGTGAGTGTTCACTTTCAGAATACTTCTTGGAGCGTTACTGGCGACCGACGCCGCGTCTGGCGGAGGGTCAAATGCTGCGGAGTATCGCCTCGGCGGGGATTGATATATCGGACGGATTGCTGGCTGATCTGGGCCATATCGCCCACCGCAGTGGCGCGGGGGTGCGAATTGAAGGCAGCCGGGTACCCCTTTCCGAAAATCTTGTAAGGGCCGTGGGGCGTCAACAGGCCCTGAGCTGGGCACTGTCCTCCGGAGACGACTACGAGCTGTGTTTTACGGTGCCCGAGCCACACCTCGCACAACTGGCTGCGCTGATTGAGCAGGGCCAACTAGCGGCCACCCGGATCGGCACCATGGTGACAGAGCGTGGTGTGGGTTGGACCGATTTGGACGGTAAACCGGGGGTCGCGGATGGCTCTGGCTACCGCCATTTTTGAGGCCTGAATTTTATGCGCACTCCTACTCCCACCCCCGGACAGCTAGCGCGCGATCCGCTGCTGTTACTCGCCTTTGGGTTTGGCAGCGGGTTGTCGCCAAAGGCGCCGGGCACCGCGGGAACCCTGGTTGCTGCGGGGCTATATCCGTTGCTGGCGCTATTGCCCCTCAACCTGTACCTGGCGCTGCTACTGGGGGTGGTGATCGCCGGCGTCGGTATTTGCGGCTATGCCGCGCGCAGGTTGGGTGTACACGATCACGCAGGTATCGTCTGGGACGAACTGGCGGGCTTCTGGTTGGCCATGACCGCCTTCCCCTCCACCTGGCCCTGGTTGCTGGCGGGGTTTGTGCTCTTCCGTTTCTTTGATATCGTCAAACCCTGGCCGATTAGCTGGCTGGACAGAAACCTGACCGGGGGGCTGGGTATCATGCTCGACGATCTGGTGGCGGGGGCGTTGACCTGGGTGGTACTCACCCTGATCGCGACGACGGGCTTGATGGGGTAACGGCATGAGATATTTTTTGATTGCCCTGTGGTTCCTGGTGGCTGTGCCAGGCCGGGCGCAAGGGGAAATTGAAATTTTTGTCGATGGCCTGTTTGAAAACCGGGCAGTTCTGACCATCAACGGCAAGCGACATTTGATGAAGGTCGGGGAAACAACCGATGG
>JBFJMM010000209.1:0-3683 GCA_041633885.1 Porticoccaceae bacterium | reverse complement strand
TTTCAGGGCAGCGCTGGCGACCCCGACGCCACGGGCAGCGACGTTAATACGACCCAGTTCCAGACCGCCGACCGCGTTGTAAAAACCCTGCCCTTCGACGCCGCCAATCAGGCAGTCCTGGTGCACACGGTAGTTGTCGAACACAATTTCCGCCGTGTCGATGCCGCGATAACCGAGTTTTTTTAATTTGCGGGTGATATTGAATCCCTCGCCTTTTTCCGCGATAAACATGCTCATGCCCTTGCGGGGCGGATTAGCGTTGGGGTCGGTTTTGACCAGCAGACCGATCACGTTGCCTTCTTTGGCATTGGTGATCCAGGTTTTCGATCCGTTGATAACGTACTGATCACCCTCTTTTTTTGCCGCGCAGCGAATGCCCTGCAAATCGGTACCTGCATCCGGTTCGGTCAGGCCAATACCGCCGCGCAGTTCACCGCTGGCGAAGCGCGGCAGGTATTTTTGTTTTTGTTGTTCCGTGCCGTAGCTCTGCACGCAACGGGCCATGATCAGGTGGGAGTTGAATACCCCGGACAGGGACATCCACACTTCCGACACCAGCATCACGATTTTCGAGTAGGTGGACGCGCTCAGACCCAGCCCGCCGTATTGCTGATCGATCGTGGCGCCAAACAGTCCCAGTGCCTTCATTTGCTCGACCATGGCGTGAGGATATTCGTCGTTCTGTTCCAGGTCGTGAACATGGGGCGCCACGTCCCGCTCGAGCCAGCGGCTGATGCTGTCGAGTATCAGGCGTTCGTCTTCGTTTGACATAAGTTGTCCGGGTTGTCGTTTGGTGGAATTTGGGGTCTGGGGGAAAGCCACGTCGCCGCCGGGTCAGGGTGCAGGTGGAACCCTGGCGTAATCCTTAGTAATTTGCCTTGTCGTCCACGGCGTGGCCGGTTTTAGGGATTAACATCACGCGTACGAAATCACAGACCACCGTGCCGTGCTGGTTTTTGCCGACCGTTTTGATGGTCACGATACCTGCGGTGGGGCGACTTTTGGACTCGCGAATGTCCAGCACTTCGGATTCGGCGTAGAGGGTGTCGCCGACAAAAACCGGTGCCGGCAGTCGAATTTCTTTCCAGCCCAGGTTGGCGATGGTTTTCTGGCTCACATCGGAAACGCTCATGCCTGCAATCAGCGCCACCGTAAATGGACTGACCACCACCCGTTTGCCAAATTCGCTGTGTTTGGCGTATTCCTCGTCGAAATGCAGCGGGTGCTGGTTCATGGTTAACAGGGTGAACCAGGTGTTGTCGGTCTCGGTGACGGTGCGCCCGGGGCGGTGTTCATAAATATCGCCGACCTTAAAATCTTCCAGATAACGACCGTAGGATTCACGGTAACGGTTGGGTGCGATTTCGACGGATTTTGGCACGGTGCGGTTCCTTGTGTTCGGGGGCGACAACCTTAAGGGAGCATTGGATAACTGTCAATTTGGAGCAATAAACTTCGGGGCAAAATCCGCGTAAGGGGTTGTCAGCTTTCCTCGAGGAGCTGCCACCGGTGATAGGCGGCGCTCAGCTCCTGTTCGACGGCCGCGAGCTTTTCCAGTTCAGCGGCTACCGTCGCCGGATCGTTGTGGTAGAAGCCGGGCGCGGCCAGGGTCTGTTCAATGCCGGCTTTGCGGTTTTCCAGTTTCTCCACCAGGGCTGGCTGATTATCCAGTTCCCGCTGTATCTGGTAGGCGCGTTTTTTGCCGGACGGCGCTGGTGCCGGACTGTGTTTGACCGCCGCCACGCTCCCGGCCTGCGACGTCAATCCTGCCGGTTTATCAGTGGTGGCGGACAACGAGCCACCGTGGGCCACCCAGTCGCTGTACCCGCCCACGTACTCGCTCACCTGCCCGTCCCCTGTAAAGACCATAATGCCGGTGACAACGTTATCCATAAAGGCCCGATCGTGACTGACCAGCAACAGGGTGCCCTTGAATTCCACCAGTATTTCTTCGAGTAATTCCAGGGTCTCAATATCGAGATCGTTGGTCGGTTCGTCCAGCACCAGTACGTTGGCGGGCTTGCTGAATAACTTGGCCAGAATGGCGCGATTCTGTTCACCGCCGGACAGGGCGCTGACCACCGTGCGCGCCTGTTGTGGCGTAAAAAGGAAGTCGCCCAGGTAGCTGATGGCGTGGCGATTGCGGCCGTTGATTTCAATAAAATCCCGCCCCCCGCAAATGTTGTCGATCAGGGTTTTATCCATGTCGAGCTGGTTGCGCATCTGATCAAAGTAGGCGATTTCCAGTTTTGTGCCGATGGTAACGGTGCCCTGTTCGGGTTGCAGCTCGCCCAGCAGAATTTTAAGCAGTGTGGATTTTCCCGCGCCATTGGCGCCCACCAGGCCAATGCGATCGCCGCGCATAATCACGGTGGAGAATCCAGAAATGACTGCCTGGTCAGCGAAACTGTGGCTGACATCGTTCAGTTCCGCGACAATTTTTCCCGAGCGGTCAGCCTGTTCCACGGTAAAGTTGGACTTGCCCTGCCGGTTCACCCGTTTGGCCCGTTCGGCGCGTAAACTTTCCAGCGCCCGCACCCGCCCCTCGTTGCGGGTGCGTCGCGCTTTGATACCCTGGCGAATCCACACTTCCTCCTGCGCGAGTTTTTTATCGAACAGGGCGTCGCTGCGTTCTTCCGCGGCAAGCTGCTGCGCGCGGTAGGTGAGAAAACTTTGGTAATCTCCCTCCCAGGCATAGAGATTGCCCCGATCCAGCTCGACAATCTGGTTAACCACATTCTGTAAGAACGCGCGGTCGTGGGTCACCAGAAACAGGGCGCCGCGGTAGTCCCGCAGCTGTTTTTCGAGCCACTCAATGGCTGGAATGTCGAGATGGTTGGTGGGTTCGTCGAGGAGCAGGATATCCGGGTCGATCACCAGCGCCTGGGCCAGGGCCACCCGTTTGCGCCATCCGCCGGACAGGTTTTTCATCGGGCTGTCGGCGGGCAGGGCCAACTGGCTGATGATGGTGTCCACTTTTTGCTGGAGCATCCAGCCATCCTGTGCTTCGAGAGCGTCCTGCGCTCTGGACAGGGCTGCCATATCCCCGTCCTGGATGGCGTGATGAAAGGCTTTTAACAGCGCACCCACTTCCTTGAGCCCGTCCGCTACCACGTCGTATACGGTGGAGGTGCTGGCCGCGGGGAGAGTTTGATCCAGGGAGGCAATTTTTGTACCGGGCCTTACCCAGCGTGCGCCACTGTCTGCTTTGATAATATCGGCCACCACGTTCAAAAAGGTGGTTTTACCCTCGCCGTTGCGACCCAGCAAACCGATTTTATTACCCTTGTAGAGGGTGAAGTCCACGTCTTTGAGTAATTCGCGGGTGCCGTAGTGGAGTGCAATACGATCGAGTTTAAGGAGCGGCATGGATTTGGCTGAAAGTTAATTCCCGCCAGTATGGCGCTGAAATGGTGAGATGGGTTAGTCAGGGCCGGGATTGTGCGGTAATTGGCGGCCTGGGCTCAAGCTATTTTTACCCAGCGGGTCGCAATGCGGACACCGCGACTCAGGGTTACCGGCTTGAAAAAAGAATATCCCCGTAATAAGCGGTGACGGTAGCGCCGGTATTATCGGTGTCGGTCATCAACGCCACGGCGTCGATGTAGCGTATGTCGCGACCAAAAACGCGCCTGAGATCTGCGCGCACATTGCGTTTTTCCGTTTGCCAGGTAGCGACCGGA
>JBFJMM010000208.1:0-3713 GCA_041633885.1 Porticoccaceae bacterium | reverse complement strand
GCAGCCGCCGCATACATCGCAGCGTTTAAAAATTTTAGATGAGCGTTTTATTCATTGCTTGCAATCCATTAACCAGTTGTAGTCAACACAATTTTAATTACCTGCCCACAAAATTCGGCTGATCACGGGGAACTTATATGTCCAGCACGGTAAGCTTCAATGCGCAAGGGTCCATCGGACTGATCACTATCAACAATCCTCCGGTAAATGCACTGGGACAATCGGTACGCCAGGGTCTCAAGGACGCGTTCGAGCTTGGCCAGGCGGACGACGCAATAAAAGCCCTGGTTTTGATCTGCGAAGGCCGGACGTTTATCGCTGGCGCCGATATTCGTGAATTTGGCAAACCGCTGGCCGCCCCCGACCTGAACCAGTTATTGGAACAAATGGAAAATTCCAGCAAGCCTGTGATCGCCGCCATTCACGGCACGGCACTGGGCGGCGGGCTGGAAGTCGCGCTGGGCTGCCACTACCGGGTTGCGGTTGCCAGCGCCCGGGTCGGTCTACCCGAAGTACATCTCGGATTATTGCCGGGGGCAGGTGGCACACAACGCCTACCACGCCTGATCGGCGTCGAGCCGGCGCTCGACATGATTGTACAGGGTAACCATGTACCGGCGGATCGCGCCCTGTCCCTCGGCATCATCGACGCAATAATCGAGGGCGATTTGCAAACCGGCGCTATCGCCTATGCAGAGAAATTACTGGTCGCGGGTAAAGGACCGCGCAATATTCGCGACATGCCGCAACCGGTGGCACAGCCGGATTATTTTACGGAATATGCACACAGTATCAGCAAAAAAATGCGCGGTTTCAAAGCGCCATTTCATATAATCAAGTCGGTTCAGGCAGCGGTGGAGTTGCCGTTTGCCGATGGTATGCAGCGCGAGCGACAATTATTTATGGAACTAATGGCGTCCAGTGAATCCCTGGCGCAGCGCCACGTTTTTTTTGCGGAGCGGGAGGTAGCGAAAATTCCGGGGTTGGCCAAAGATACGCCGCGGCGGGAAGTTAAGCGCGCTGCCGTTATCGGCGCTGGCACCATGGGCGGCGGTATCGCCATGAATTTTGCCAATGCCGGGATTCCAGTCAAATTACTGGAATTAAAACAGGAAGCGCTCGACAAGGGTCTTGCGGTGATTCGCGGCAACTATGAAAATACCGCAAAAAAAGGGCGTATGACATCCGGCGATGTGGAAAAACGCATGGCGCTGATTGAGCCAACCATCGCCTACTCGGACATCGCGGACGTGGATATTGTCATTGAAGCCGTATTCGAAAATATGGACGTAAAAAAAGAAGTCTTCAAAATTCTCGATCAAACCTGCAAACCGGGCGCTATTTTAGCTACTAACACCTCGACGCTGGATGTGAACGAAATTGCGGGTGTTACCCGGCGCCCGCAGGATGTTGTCGGCATGCACTTTTTCAGTCCGGCCAACGTTATGCGCCTGCTGGAAAATGTGCGCGGCGAAAAAACCGCTGACGATGTCATCGCCACGGTTATGGACCTGTCCTCACGCATTGGCAAAATCGGTGTCCTGGTGGGTGTGTGCGACGGATTTGTGGGTAACCGCATGCTCCACCAGCGCACCCGCGAGTCAGCCTTTCTGGTGGAGGAAGGCGCCACCCCGGAACAGGTGGACAAAGTGTTGTTCGACTTCGGATTTCCGATGGGTCCGTTCGCCATGGCGGATCTGGCCGGCCTCGATGTGGGCTACAAGGTGCGCGAGGAACGGCGCAAAGCGGGCAAGGTCGAAAAACGCGACTCGCTGTGGATTGATAAAGTGGTCGAAATGGGTCGCCACGGACAGAAAACCCGGGCCGGCATCTACGCTTACGAGGATGGCCGCACCCCGCTGCCGGACCCCCAGGTAGCCAAAATCATCGCACAGTGCGCAGCGCAGGCGGGCATCGCTCAACGCAAAATTTCCGATCAGGAAATCCTTGAACGCTGCCTGTATCCGATGATCAACGAGGGCGCAAAAATTCTCGCGGAAGGCATCGCCGCGCGTCCCCTGGATATCGATATTATCTGGATAAACGGCTACGGCTTCCCAGCCTACCGGGGTGGCCCCATGTTCTGGGCGGACCAGATTGGCCTGCAGAAAATTTGCGACGCGTACGAAAAGTACGCCAGGCAATGCGGTGATCACTACTGGCAACCGGCCCCCCTGCTCGCGCAGCTCGCCGAACAGGGCAAGGGATTTTACAGCCGCTAACGGAAAAGCTTACAGGAGTAGCACACGTCAGTGCTTTAAATCATAACCGGGGGTGGCGCCGACACCACCCCCGCGACGGGAGTACCCCCAGGCGACGGCGGGCTCTACTTATTCAACAACCCTTTAAAGCCATCCAGAGATTTTTCAAGCCGGTTTTTTTCGGCGTTCAGGCGTTCCTCCATTTGCTCATTCAGCGCCTGTACCGCACCCGCGTCCTTGATGGCCGAAATCGTACTTCTATTGACCGCCTGCAGCAGTTGCTGCGCCAACTCGGCGCCGGTCACCCCGCCGCTTTTTTCTCCGATTCCGGACAGCCGGATTTCCGGTAATGCAACATCCACCGTCCTGTCACCCAGTAAGGCGTTGCGATAATGAATCTGCCCGCCGCTTATCAGGAGTTCCCTGATCACCAGCTTGTGGCTGTCTGTGGTGTCGTCAACGCCCGAGCTGCCAGCATCAGAACTGCCCCGCAGGGATCGCTCTATATTACGTTGCAATTGTTGTAGATTGGTGCGCTTGCCAGCCTGCTCGTAGGTCACTTGCGGCGCCACAATCCTGATACTTTCAATCACCAACGGATTGCGATTCAGCGTG
This sequence comes from Porticoccaceae bacterium, assembly GCA_041633885.1. GTDB lineage: Bacteria > Pseudomonadota > Gammaproteobacteria > Pseudomonadales > Porticoccaceae > JBFJKD01. The sequence continues at coordinate 897 of JBFJMM010000208.1, read as the reverse complement.
TCGATGTCAATGGCCACGGAAATATCGTCCACAGAAAAAGCTTGTGCGCCGCTAAAGCCGTCTGGATTTCCCACCGCCAGACCGCGTAGACTGCCCTTGCCAGACCAGGGGGTAATCAGGGCCCGCTGCAACTGGACGTCGGTTTTCGTATACTGGGGGCCGAGTGTTTCCACTGCTTTTTTTATTCCGGTATCGAGATAAATTAGCGCAACTCCCAGAAAAACCGCAAGTAGCAGGACGACGCCGAGCAATATTTTTATCAGTTTTTTCATTTTTAGCACCTCCGTGACACATCGAGTCGATGCTAGTATGGAACCATGGGAAAGGCAAATGAGTGGTAGACAGCTCCCATGACAGCAGCTTGTTATCACGCGCCGCTCTGAAGCGCCCAGCACCATCCCCGCTGTCCCAGCGGGTAGCGATTAAGTATGGCGCGGAAAATGGCGCTTGCGCCCCGGCGTACGGTGGGCTGGTATTGCCGGGCGCACCGACAGCGTCACTATATTGGTGTTGCCTCGCCCGTTACGGCGTCTACAAATCCTGAGGGGGTTGCTCGCAGTCGAGCTTTTTGCCCAGCATTTTTTCAATGGGTTCCAGGAGAAACGCATCATCCTCGCAGGCAAAACTGATGGAGGTACCCGTTTTTCCGGCGCGCCCCGTGCGACCAATGCGATGTACATAATCGTCGGGCTCTTCGGGCAGGGTGAAATTTATCACATGACTAATGCCATCGATGTGAATACCGCGGCCCGCCACATCCGTCGCCACCAGCACTTTAATTCTGCCCGACTTAAAGTCCTCCAGAGTTTTGACACGTCTGTTTTGTGCAACTTCACCCGACAACAATCCGCAGGCGAAGCCAGCTTTGGCGAGGCGTTCCTGCAACCGTCGACACTG
>JBFJMM010000207.1:0-3731 GCA_041633885.1 Porticoccaceae bacterium | reverse complement strand
TAATCGAACTCGAAGACCGCACCATCACCCTGACGGGCAACGTGGAGGCGCAATATCAACAGTGGAAAGAGGTGTTGCGCAAAATGTACGCACTGGAACGGGGCGAAGGATAGGCTGGCGACCGCCAGACTGACGGTGTAGCTATGAGCCACCCTGCCAAGCCCCCCACGCCTCCTGCGCGCAGCCCGACTGACTTCGAGCCCATCACACCTGCTCAGGTAGCATTGACGCGACCCGCGCAAGCGACGCCCACCGACACCGCCTGGCATCGGCGTCATCGTAGCGCGGTACTGATAGCGCTGGGCAGTTTGTTAGTGATGGCGGTTATTTTCGTGCTGCCAAACCTGATTCAACCAGCCGTGATGGTGCCGTCGCCAACTCCCGCTGCCACCCCCGACGCCGCCAGCGGCGGCGACAGTCCTTATGCCCAGGCGCAACGGGCGCAGGCGCGCCGGGCCACCCAGGATGTGCTCGCGCAGTTGCTCGACAAACAACAGGGGCTGGAAAGTAACAATGTGCAGTTGTGGGGGATGGTCGACTACCAGGCAGCCGTCGACCTCGCCCAGCGGGGCGACGCGGCTTACCGGCAGCAAAATTTCGCCCTGGCACTGCAACAGTACACCGCTGCCCTGGAACAATTGCAGGCACTGGAGCAGGGTTTTGAGCCCTATATTGACGCCACCCTCGCCACCGGTAACACCGCATTAAACAACGGCGACGACAGCACCGCACTGCAAGCGTTTACGAAAATACTGGCCATCGACCCCGCCCATGAGCAGGCCCTGAACGGAAAACGGCGCGCTGAATTACTCCCCCAGGTGCACGCCCTCACCCTGCAGGGCCAGCAGCAACAGTCCGAGGGCAATCTCTCCGCGGCGCGGGACTCGTTCACCCGGGCATTGGCCATCGATCCCGTGCACGTCGCCGCGCAGATCGGTCAGCGGGAGACGGCGGCGCGCCTCACCGAGCAGGAGTATGGCAACGCCATGGGCGCGGGCTACGCCGCGCTGCAAGGGGGTAATTATCGCGCCGCGCTGGCCGCATTTGAGCGTGCCGCGGCGCTGCGCCCCAATGCGCCGGAAACCATCTCGGGCATCGCTCAGGCGCGCAATCATCTGGCGCAAGCTCGGCTTGCGCGGGAACTCGCCCAGGCCGAGCAACTGGAGCAGGGAGAACAGTGGGCCGATGCCGAGCAAATCTATGCGCAAATTCTCGGCCGCGACGACTCCCTGATTGACGCCCGCGTGGGCCAGATCCGCACCAGTGCCCGCGCTGCCCTCGATAACCGCCTGCAAAAAACTCTCGCCGATCCACTACGTCTGGCGGGGGACGCGGATTACCAACGGGCCCTGACATTACTCGCCGACGCGCGCAACATTGTCGCGCCGGGGCCGCGCCTGCAGGATCAAATCAATACCCTTGCCCGCACCCTGGAGCTGGCGGCGATTCCGGTGCCGGTCACGTTGCACTCGGACAATCATACCGAGGTGGCGCTGTTCAAAGTGGGTAAGCTGGGGAAGTTTCGCGAAAAAACCCTGCGTCTCAAACCCGGCAGGTACGTGGCCCAGGGAATCCGTCCGGGTTATCGGGACGTGCGCGTGGAGTTTGCCGTCGCCCTGGATACAGTCCCCGCGCCCATTGCCATTCAGTGCCGGGAGCCGATCTGAATGGCGCGCCCTCCACACACCAGCACACCCGATCCGGCACGCCCTGGCGATGTCATTGAAGCCGTTGATTTTAAGCCTTTGCGAGGACCACGGACGCAGCGCAAAACGATGTTTAACCCCAGACTGGTGCTGCTCGGCTCATTCGCCCTGGTGAGTATGATTATTTTCTGGTTCCTGTTAACAGCGCGCTCCATTGTTATCCATACGGACCCCGAAACGGCCCTGGTCCGGGTTGATGGCCTGGTCTTTCACCTTGCCAATCACTATCTGCTGCGCACCGGCACCTACCGACTGCGCGCTGATGCGCCCGGTTACGTCCCATTTGTCGGCGCGCTGACGGTGACCGATGACGCGGACGCACAGTTCAATATTACGTTGCAAAAAAAACCAGGCCACCTCGTTGTCACCACCGCACCCACCGGTGCAGTCATCACCTTTGACGGCACCGAGCGCGGCAGTGCTCCCCTGCATCTGCGCGATCTAAACCCCGGCACCTATCCGCTGGTCGCCACCGCCCCCCGTCACAGCGCGGCGCAAACCACGGTAACTGTGGATGGCATGGATCGCACCCAGCACCTGATTTTGACCCTGCAACCGGCCTGGGGCTATCTACAACTGACCTCCAGTCCGAGTGGCGCCCAGATCCGGGTGGACGGCGAGCTGCGCGGGGTCACCCCCGCCACGGTGGAGGTACTGGCGAGCGGGGAAGAGGTGACGCTATCCCTGACAGGCCACAAACCCTGGCGCGCGCGGCTGTCCGTACCGGTCGGCAAAAGCCACGAACAGCCGCTGGTTACCCTGCTGCCCGCGGACGCGGTATTGAGCATCAGCACACGTCCACCCGGCGCCGGCATTACCGTCGCCGGCAAATACCGTGGCCGTACCCCGCTGGATATCGACGTCACACCGGGGCAGGAACAGAGCGTGCAGCTATTTCTGGACGGCTACCACCCGGTGCAACGTAAAGTAACGTTGGCCTCGGGCCAGCAGTCGGCCCTGGCCCTCGATCTGAAGCCGCGTCTTGCTACGTTACGTGTCGTCGCCGACCCGGACGATGCGCAGCTCTACATTGACGGCGTCCCCCGTGGGCGGGCTGGGCAAACCCTGGAATTGCCGGCGCGGGCGCACCGTATCGAGGCCCGCAAGGCGGGTTACATCAGTCAACAGCGGCAGGTTACACCGCAACCAGGGCTGGAACAGGTGGTGCGTTTTAAGTTGCTCACCGCCGCCGAAACCCGCCGTGCCGCTCTGGCAGACCAGATCACCAGTCCCGGCGGACAGCGTCTGAAATTATTTCACCCCCAACAGTCATTCACCACCGGCGCGTCGCGCCGCGAGCAGGGTCGTCGGGCCAACGAGGCACAGCGCAAGGTGCTGCTGCAGCGCCCGTTCTATCTGGGTGTGCGGGAAGTGACGAACGGCGAGTTTAAAAAATTTGCTGCCGCCCACAGTTCCAGTCATGTGCAGGGCACCACACTGGATACCCCCAAACAACCCGCGGTAAACGTCACCTGGAACGACGCTGCCCGCTACTGCAACTGGTTAAGCCAGCAACAGGGATTGCCACTTTTCTACCAGGAAAAAAACGGCAACATCGTGGGCTTTACCCCTACGTCGACCGGCTATCGCCTGCCCACTGAAACAGAATGGGAGTGGGCCGCGCGGGTTGCAAGCGACGGCACGCTGCGCAAATTTGGCTGGGGAGATGGGTTTCCACCGCCGCCTGGGGCCGCTAACATCGCGGATCAAAGCGCCGCAAAACTACTGGGGCAAATTGTCGCCGGTTACAAGGATGGGGCGGCGACGTCCGCGCCGGTGGGGACCTTCGCCGCCAACGGCAAAGGGCTTTACGATCTGGACGGCAATGTCGCCGAGTGGACCCACGATTTCTACAGCATCGCCATCGTCGGCGCCAGTGCCAAAGCGGAAGTCGATCCACCGGGGCCGGCCAGTGGTGAGTTTCATGTGATTCGCGGACCCAGCTGGCGGCACAGCTCAATTACCGAGTTGCGCCTGGCGTTCCGGGATTACGGGGTCGATAGCCGCGACGACGTGGGCTTTCGC
>JBFJMM010000206.1:0-3812 GCA_041633885.1 Porticoccaceae bacterium | reverse complement strand
GCAGCGTTTCCGATACTGCTCATCGTCTTTATTTTTATGTTCTTTATGCGCCAGATGCAGGGCGGGGCTGGCGGTGGCCGCGGCGGACCCATGGGCTTTGGCAAAAGCAAAGCCCGATTGCTGAGTCCCGACCAGGTCAACACGACATTTGCGGATGTGGCCGGCGTCGATGAGGCCAAGGAAGATGTACGCGAGCTGGTGGAATTTCTAAGCGACCCGAGCAAATTTCAAAGCCTCGGTGGACGTATTCCCAAAGGCGTATTGATGTCCGGGCCGCCGGGAACCGGTAAAACCCTGCTGGCGAAGGCGATTTCCGGAGAAGCGAAAGTGCCGTTTTTCTCCATTTCCGGCTCCGACTTTGTGGAAATGTTTGTGGGGGTGGGCGCGTCGCGGGTACGCGACATGTTCGAACAGGCTAAAAAGCAGGCCCCCTGCATTATATTTATTGACGAAATCGACGCGGTGGGCCGCACCCGCGGCGGTGGCTGGGGCGGCGGCAACGACGAGCGTGAACAGACACTGAATCAGCTACTGGTGGAAATGGACGGATTTGAGGGTAACGAAGGCGTGATTGTGATCGCTGCGTCCAACCGGCCCGATGTGCTCGACAAGGCGCTATTGCGTCCCGGTCGATTCGACCGCCAGGTGTTTGTCGGATTGCCGGATATACGCGGCCGCGAACAGATTCTCAAAGTGCACGTGCGCAAGGTGCCCCTCGATAACAATGCCGACCTGAACGTCATTGCACGGGGCACGCCGGGGTTTTCGGGCGCCGACCTCGCCAACCTTATCAACGAGGCGGCCCTGTTCGCGGCGCGCGCAAATCGCCGTATTGTGACCATGGAAGAATTTGAAAAAGCTCGGGACAAAATCATGATGGGTGCCGAACGTCGCTCGCTGGTGATGTCGGAGGTGGAGAAAGCGAACACCGCTTACCACGAGGCCGGCCATACCATTGTCGGGCGCAAGGTTCCGGAACACGATCCGGTGCATAAAGTGACCATTATTCCTCGCGGGCGGGCCCTTGGGGTGACCCAGTTTCTGCCGGAAGAGGATCACTACAGCATCAGCAAACGCAAACTGGAAGGGCAGCTGTGTACGTTATACGGCGGGCGCATCGCGGAGGAGTTGATCCACGGTGCCGATGGCGTCACCACTGGCGCCTCCAACGATATCGAACGCGCCAGCCAATTGGTTCGCAGCATGGTAACCAAATGGGGTCTGACCGAGAAGATGGGTCCGATCGTATACGGCGACGACGAGACGCAACCGCCGGGTATGGGGGGCGGCCGCAATTTTTCGGGTGCCACTTCACAACAAATTGACGAAGAGGTGCGACGCATCATCGATAGTTGCTATCAGCGTGCCACCACCATTCTCAAGGACAATATCGATATTCTGCACGCGATGAAAGACGCGTTAATGGAATATGAAACCCTCGATTCGGAGCAGATTGACGATCTGATGGCGCGTCGCAAGGTGCGTCCACCCCGCGATTGGCACGACAGTGATTTCGGCAACAACGCCGGGGGTAAAACCGCTGAGGACCGCAGAAAGCCGGAGACGCCGATTGGCGGTCCGGTTGAAGAAAGCTGATCGATGGCGAATACAACTGCTGTCGTTGCCCGGCAGCAGCGGTCTACCGCAATGCCACACACTCGCGCAACACCAGCACGTCCCCAGTTGATGGGCGTACTCAACATCACGCCGGATTCCTTTTCCGATGGCGGGGAGTTGTATCGCGACGGCGCCGTTCAGATTGACGCGGTTGTGCAGCGCGCCCAGGAACTAGTCGATGCCGGGGCAGATATTCTGGATGTGGGGGGCGAGTCAACGCGGCCGGGCGCCGCAGCGGTGTCGGACGAGATCGAGTTGACACGGGTCATTCCCGTTATCACAGCGCTGGCCAGGCGTTTTGCTGTGCAAATATCGGTCGATACCAGTTCACCGCAAGTCATGCGCGAGGCTGCGCAGGCCGGGGCCAGCATTATCAATGATGTACGCGCGCTAACCCGTCCGGGTGCTGTGGCTGCGGCGGTCGATTCGAAACTGCGTGTCTGTCTGATGCATATGCGTGGCGAACCCGCCACCATGCAGGTCGCCCCAGGCTATGCGGATGTTGTAGCGGAAGTGAAGGCATTTTTGTCTGAACGAATCGCCGCTTGCGTGGCTGCGGGTATTCCTCGCGAACATCTGATGATCGATCCCGGATTTGGTTTTGGCAAAAGCTTGCAGCACAATCTGCAATTATTCAGGGCGTTGCCGGAGCTGGTAGCCCAGGGCCTGCCGGTGGTGGTGGGGGTGTCCCGCAAAAGTATGATTGGCAATATTTTGCAGCGCGCGGTGGATGCGCGTCTACAGGGCAGTGTCAGTCTCGCGCTGCTTGCCGCGCAGGCAGGTGTGCGCGTGTTGCGGGTGCACGATGTCGGCGCAACCATGGATGCGTTGCGCATCCTGGAAGCAGTACAGGGGAATGATCCATGACCAGACAGTTTTTTGGCACCGACGGTATTCGTGGACGGGTTGGCGAGCACCCCATCACCGCGCAGTTTGTGCTCAAGCTCGGTTGGGCGGCGGGCAAGGTGCTGGCGCAGCGCAGCGACGGGCGACGCCTGATTTTGGTGGGGAAGGATACCCGGGTGTCCGGATATATGTTCGAATCCGCCTTGCAGGCCGGAATTATCGCGGCGGGCGTCGATGTGGGTTTGCTGGGCCCGATGCCCACCCCGGCGATTGCGTATTTGACCCGTACGTTTCGCGCCCAGGCAGGCATCGTGATTAGCGCGTCGCACAATCAGTTCTGCGATAACGGCATCAAATTTTTTGGTGCGGACGGCTACAAGTTGTCCGACGATATCGAGCGTGAAATAGAACACTATCTGGATCAGGATATCGCGACAGTCGATTCCAGCCAGTTAGGCCGCGCCAGTCGCATCTCTGATGCTGCCGGGCGCTATATCGAGTTTTGCAAGGGTACCCTGCCCGCCAGCATGAGTCTGGCGGGGCTTAAGATCGTGGTCGATTGCGCGAATGGCGCCACCTATCACGTAGCTCCCGACGTGTTTCGGGAGCTGGGCGCTGAGGTGGTCGAGCAGGCGGTGGAACCGGACGGTTTTAATATCAATTTGAATTGCGGCTCGACCGCGCCTCAGGCCGTGCAGCAGGCTGTTCTCGACAACGAGGCAGATCTCGGTATCAGCTTTGACGGCGACGGCGATCGGGTGGCGTTTGTCGACCACTGCGGGGATCTGGTAGACGGTGACGAACTGTTGTACGTCATCGCCAGCCATCGCCATGCCAGCGCAGGAGGGTGCAGCGGCGTGGCTGGTACGCTGATGAGCAACTACGGCCTGGAGATGGCCATGCAGGGCATGAGCATACCGTTCTTGCGCACCAAGGTGGGTGATCGACACGTTATTGAAGCCATGCGCGAGCGTCAATGGCAATTGGGAGGCGAAAGCTCGGGGCATATTGTGTGTAGCGATCTGACTACCACCGGCGATGGCATTGTCGCTGCTTTACAGGTGCTTAAATCGGTTACCGAAAGCGGTAAAACGTTGCGCGATATGCGCCTCGGTATGAAAAAGCTGCCACAGGCCATGATTAATGTTAAAGCGGACGGATCGCGGAATGTTGAAGGGCACGATACTGTGCGCGCCGCCGTAGAACGCGCTCAGGCAAGTCTTGCGGGGCGTGGCAGGGTGCTATTGCGTGCCTCCGGTACGGAGCCCGTGATCCGCGTTATGGTGGAGGGCGAGGACTCCGATCTGGTTAATTTACTGGCCGCGGAAGTGGCACAAGCCGTGGTCGAG
>JBFJMM010000205.1:0-3954 GCA_041633885.1 Porticoccaceae bacterium | reverse complement strand
TGGACCCTCGCTCCGGTGGGGGCGGATGTCTTGCGGCCCGACGAGCGGCGCCAGGTACAGCCGGTAGTGGTGGGCGATATTGAATTTGAACTGGCTCCAGCGGGTGCGAATTTGTTGCTGCCGGAGGAGCGCGCCAAGGTTGAAACACCGGAAATTGACGTATCCCATCTGACCGTCGATGCTCCCGGGGACGATAAGGCGTCCTGAATCGCCGCCCTTTATTGGCGTCTCAGTCTCAAGCCGTGAAAACGGTGGCCGTGTAGCGTTTCTTTGCACACCTTTGACACTCCTTTGATATTCGATGCTGGTCGGCAAACCGTTCCGGTACCTGGCGGGTTTGCCGGGGAGTGGATAAATACGCTAACGTCACACCACGCATTGCCCCCGGCAATTTTTTAGGGAAATCCCGTCGCCGTGGCGTATGATTGTGCCACGACTGACATGGGTTAAAGCGCGTCACGGACATCTTGGTGGGCCACCGCTTCGCTGATCCAGCGCCTGTGCGGTGCATCCGTAACCGGCGTTCGCTACGCAGGAGAGAGACATGGGCGTAACACTGGACGACAAATATATTCTCACCACGGGGCGCGCGTATCTCACCGGTATCGAAGCCCTGGTGCGCCTGCCGATGTTGCAACGGCAACGGGATGTGGCCCGGGGCCTGAATACCGCGGGATTTATTTCCGGCTACCGGGGCTCGCCGCTGGGTGGCCTCGACAACGCCCTGTGGCACGCCGACGCCCATCTCAAACAACACCACATTCGCTTTCAGCCCGGGGTTAACGAAGAGCTGGCGGCCACCTCGCTGTGGGGTAGTCAGCAGGTCAATCTTTATCCGGATGCCCGCTACGACGGTGTTTTTGGCATGTGGTACGGCAAGGGTCCCGGTCTCGACCGGGCCATGGACGCGGTCAAACACGCGAACAACGCCGGCACTTCGAAATTCGGTGGCGTCTTGGCGGTGGTGGGCGACGATCATTTGTGTAAATCATCGACACTGGCCTTTCAGAGCGAACCGATGTTTGTAGCCGCTACCATTCCAGTGCTCAACCCGGCGGGGGTCCAGGACGTGCTGGACCTGGGCATCTACGGCTGGGAAATGTCGCGCTTTACCGGGAGCTGGGTGGGCATGAAAACCACCGCGGAAAATATGGATGCGGCCATTTCCGCCGATATTAATCCCCAGAGGCTGACCATTCAGTTGCCGACTGACTTTGCTATCCCTGAAGACGGCCTGCACATTCGCTGGCCGGATCATCCCCTCGAACAGGAAGTGCGGCTGCAGCGGCACAAAATTAATGCAGCTCAGGCTTTTGCCCGCGCCAATAAACTGGACAGGATTGTCGTCGACAGCCCCCGTGCCCGCCTTGGCATTATCGCCGCGGGTAAAGCGTATCTCGACACAGCGCAGGCGCTGAGCGATCTGGGCATCGACAGTGAGTTGGCGCAAGCGCTGGGTGTGCGGGTCTACAAGGTGGGCATGAGCTGGCCCCTGGAGCCGGAAGGCGTCCGGGAGTTTGTGCTGGGCTTGCAGGAAGTGCTGGTGGTCGAGGAAAAGCGCAGCCTGATGGAAGACCAGCTTAGAAGCATGCTCTACGACCTGCCCACCGAACAGCGCCCGCGCATCGTGGGCAAATGTGACGAGGGCGGCAATCCGCTGGTGAGTAACGTCGGCGAGCTCAACCCCGTGCAAATCGCCGAAATTATCGTTGCACGGCTCGCTGGATTCGGCGCCGATCAGGGCCTGGTAGACAACCTGTCCCGCCTGCAGGGGAAACACCATTCCAGCTTGCCAGCGCCGGGCGCGCTACCGATACGCCAACCCTGGTTCTGTTCCGGGTGTCCCCACAACACCTCCACCAAAGTCCCGGAAGGCAGCCGCGCGCTGGCGGGTATCGGTTGTCACTTTATGGCGACCTGGATGGATCGTAAAACCGAGACTTTTACCCAGATGGGTGGGGAAGGCGCTTCCTGGATAGGTCAGGCGCCTTTCACTGCCACCCAACATGTGTTCCAGAACCTGGGGGACGGCACCTATTTCCACTCGGGGATTCTCGCAGTGCGGGCCGCCATCGCCTCGGGTGCGAATATCACCTACAAGATTTTGTATAACGACGCGGTGGCGATGACCGGTGGACAACCAGTCGACGGGGTGATGACCGTCGAACAGATGGTGTATCAGTTAATTGGCGAGGGGGTCAAACGCATTGCCCTGGTGTCGGACCTGCCGGAAAAATATCAAAAAGATTTTCCACGTTTTGCCGGCCTGAGTATCGATCATCGCGATAATTTTGACAGTATTCAACTGGAGCTACGGGAATTACCCGGCACCACCGTGATTATCTACGAACAAACCTGCGGCACGGAAAAGCGCAGACGACGCAAACGGGGATTGTTGGTCGATCCACCGAAACGGGTGTTTATCAACGAGCAGGTGTGCGAGGGTTGCGGGGATTGCGGCGTGCAATCGAACTGTCTTGCGGTCATTCCCAAGGAGACTCGGCTCGGGCGCAAACGCGCCATCGATCAAAGCGCCTGCAATAAGGACTTTTCCTGCCTCAAGGGGTTTTGCCCCAGTTTTGTCACTGTCCACGGCGGTCAGCTGCGCAAAAAAAGCGCGGCCTCCGGCGAGGTATCGTTTGCGGAGCTGCCCGAGCCGGTTCTACCCGATGTGACCCAACCGTATAGCATTTTGCTGGCGGGTGTGGGTGGCATGGGGGTGCTCACCGTCGGTTCCATTATGGGTATGGCGGCGCATATTGAAGACAAGGGGGCGGCGGTGCTGACGCAAACCGGGTTGGCGCAGAAATTTGGCGCCGTCACCAGCCACGTGCGCATCGCCCGCAGTCAGGAAGATCTGCATGGGGTGCGCGTGCCGGTGGGTGGCGGTCAGTTGCTGTTGGGTGCCGATCTGGTGGTGTCGTCCGGCGCGGACGCATTATTGCGCATTGCCAGCGGCGCCTCGGCGGTGGTTAATAATCACGATTCCCCCACGGCGGAATTTACTCACAATCCCGATGCGCCGTTTCCCGAGCAGGCCATGGAAGCGGCCATTCAGGGGGTCGTGGGTACCGATCGCGCGCACTTTATGGATGCCACCGGACTGGGTACTGCGCTCCTGGGGGACGCCATCGCAGCCAATCTCTTTTTACTCGGGGTTGCCTGGCAAAAAGGTCTGGTGCCAATCGGCCGGGGTGCACTGGAGGAGGCGATACGTCTGAATGGCGTGGCGGTCGAGTTAAATTTGAAGGCCTTTTTGTGGGGCCGGCGTTACGCCCAGCACCCGCAACAGGTAACGGAGTATGCGGGTATCGCGGCGACGCCAGTAGCCCCGGAACCGGAAACCCTCGAAGATGTTATTAGCGATCGCCGTACCCGGCTGGTGGCTTATCAGAACGAAAATTATGCCCGTCGCTACACCGATCTGGTGGCGCGAGTGGCCGCCGCGGAACGCCAGCTTGACACTGGAGGAAGTAAAGCCCTGACCCTGGCAGTGGCTAAAAATTACTTTAAATTACTGGCTTACAAGGATGAATACGAGGTGGCGCGGTTGTACACCAACGGCGATTTTACCCGCCAGCTTGCCGAACAGTTTGACGGCAACTACAAGTTGAAGTTTCACCTTGCTCCGCCCCTGTTATCCCGGCGTGACCCGGTGACCGGGCACCTGCGTAAACGGGCGTTCGGCCCCTGGATATTCGGCGCGTTTCGCGTGCTGGCCAAACTGAAATTTTTGCGCGGCACGGCCTGGGATTTTATGGGGCGCAGCGCGGAGCGTAAAATGGAGCGGCAGCTGATTGGCGATTACGAAGTGAAAATCGATGAAATCCTGGCGACCCTGAACGCAGAAAATTACGCGCTTGCGGTGGAAATTGCCGCCTTGCCGGAGTTTATTCGCGGCTACGGCCATGTTATGGACAACAATGTGGCTGTGGTTGCGCGCCGCAATCAAGA
>JBFJMM010000204.1:0-3976 GCA_041633885.1 Porticoccaceae bacterium | reverse complement strand
CAGGGCGGTGTTGAGCCCGACCTGCGCGCCCCAGATGCTTTCCGCATTCTGGCTGCCGGCCTTGTCGTCGCTCTCCAGATACAGGAAGGCGCCGTTGGCAAAGAATGCGCCGTTGGCGTAGTTGGCGGCCAGGCCTTCGGGGCGGTAGTCGTCATCCCACAGCAGGGTATGCCCGCCGGGTTTATAGAAAGGCGTTTTAAATTTGCCACCCAGCACATGGGTATTGGCCAGGCCGGACCAGTCAAAGTAGGCCAGGTCCAGGTTGATACCTTTCGAGCTACCGCCGTCGCCCAGGGTCTGATTGCTGGAAGTGGGGTCGTCGCTGCCGGAGGCCAGCCCAAAGCCCACCGCCCAGTCCTCGTTGACCTGGGCTCGGGCCTCGATCCGGGCCCGCAGCCGCGAGCGATTGCGGTCCCTGGCGTTTTGTTCGTCGTCGATATTTTCGTAGCGGTAGCGAAAATCCCCGTTAACCTGAATGCGCTCGGCCCAGGCCAGTTTTTCGCTGGCAGCGGCGGGCAGGCTGGCGGCTTTGGCCAACTCGGCATTGCGTTCGCGCAGTTCGGCGTCGCTCTGCTCCAGCTGATTGACCCGCGCGGTCAACGCTTCGACCTGTTGAATCAGGCGCTGCACGGTGGCGTCATCCACCGCTGCGAATGCGTTGCCCGTCATCAGTAAACTACTGGTGAGCAGGGCAGCGAGCACGCCCAGTATGGTGCGGGATTTGGTGGTGGGGGTTGGTTGCTGCTGGTGCATACGCTGCATCCTCTTGATGTCGAAAGGTAAAACGCTGGCTTGAGTGATGGCTGATTGTCCAGGGTGCGCCACTTTGTTATACAGGTGACTTTGTTATACGGGTGACGGATCGCATCCCCGTGGTCGCCGCCGGGTCAGGCCGACAGTCCCTGTCTGACGTGACCGTCTGGTTCGGCGCACAATAAACGGTCGGCAGTATAGCGGAGCGAGGTCGCGCTGCAAACGGCGTGGATCGGCTTGAGGTTAGTCGGTGGGCTGTTCGTGACACAGCAACCAGCGCTTGGTGTCGAGACCGCCCGCAAAGCCGGTGAGGGCGCCATTGCTGCCGATAATACGGTGACAGGGGACGACTATGGGCAGGGGGTTTTTACCGTTGGCCATGCCCACGGCCCGCGCCGCGGTGGGTTTGCCGATGGCGGTGGCGATGGCGCTGTAGCTGGCGGTGGCGCCGTAAGGTATGGCGCGCAATTGGGTCCACACGGTTTGTTGAAACGCCGTACCCTGCGGCGCCAGAGTCAGGTCGAAATCCCTGAGTTTTCCGGCGAAATATGTGCTCAATTGCACCAGTGCCTGTGCGACAAAATGATTGGCGCGGGCCGTCGCTGGAAGCGACGGTGCGTGCGCTGCTTGTTCGTGGTTGGGAAATCTGATTTCGGTGAGACCTCGATCGCTGGCGACAACGGTCAGACGTCCGATGGGGCTGTCCATGTAGGTGTAAAAAATCTCCGGGCTTTGCTGCTTGAGTGACATATTGATTCTCCGTGGTCGGCAACAGGTTCTGACGTCAAGATTTGTCTGCCGCTGCGAGGCTTTGCCACAACAGCAGTGTGGCATAGCTACCCCAGGGGCTGACCCTGGTCCCATCGAACGGGCTGGTCTCACCCGTCCGGTCGGTGAGGTTGCGCAGGGCATTTTTTACCCCCAGATCCCCGGCCAGAAAAATGTCCGGATGGCCCGTGCGGAATGCGGTGTACTGCACTGTCCAGGGGCCAATACCGGGTATGCTGAGCCAATCCTGGTAGGGATTGCCGGTGCAATCAAGGGGCCCGTCAACAGTTGGTTGCTGCGCGACCGACTTCGCCAATGCGCGCAACGCCTGACGGCGTTTATCGGGCATGGCGAGAAAGGCCAAATCCGAACGGGCGACCGCGGCCGGGGTGGGGAACAGCAAGTGTGGGCCATCGACCCGCTGGTGATGACTATCCGCACGGACCTGCGCCCCCAGCTCTGTCACCAGTTTGGACACCAGACGATGGGCGGCCTTGACCGACACCTGTTGACCGAGGACGGCTCGGACACCGGCTTCAAACGGCGACCATAATCCGGGCAGCCTGATGCCGGTACTGTCCAGCGGCGCCAGCAACGGGTGTTTTTTCAAATGGCTGGCAATCACGCTGGCATCCGCATCGAGATCCAGCAGGTGGCGAATGCGCTGAATAATGGTCAGGGTGTGGCGCGGGTCGGACAGGGCCAGTTCGACCTGAAAACCGTGTTTAGCGGGCATCTGGGTGGCGCTGAACACGCCAGTGCAGGTGCCGAGGGTAAAGCTGCGGCTGTAACTGTTGTCCGTCACCACCTCCAGGCCAGCAATATGCCGGGCGCGATAAAAGTCGCGCAGCGCTGGCCAGTTGTACGGCGGACGATAACTGAGAAACACCGTCAGGCCGTTGCCGCAGGGCGTTGTAGGCGGCGCTGGCTGGGCGCGCCGCAGGGCTCTCGGGTTGAGCCCCAGGGTTTGTAAAAACACCGTGTTAAAGCGTCGCGTACTGCCAAAGCCGGCCCGGTGCGCCACGTCCGCAACCGGCAACGCTGTCTGTTGCAGCAATTGCTTGGCAAACAGCGCGCGGCGAAAGTTCGCATATTGCAACGGCGCGACTCCGAGTTGCTGCGTAAATAAACGACGGAGGTAGCGATCGCTGACCCCGAGCCGTTCGGCAAACTCCGGCAATGTCTGTTCGTGCCATTCGCCATTGTCAATCATGCGTACCGCGCGGCTGAGGGTGGTCTGTACACCGCGCCACGCCGGTGAACCCGGTGCGGCTTCCGGTCGGCAGCGCAGGCACGGCCGCAATCCCGCCTGCAGTGCCCCGAGGGCGGTAGGAAAATACCGCACATTGTGTTCCCTGGGTGGGGTGGCGGGGCACACCGGCCGACAAAAGATACCGGTGGTTTTTACGCCGACGAAGAACAGGCCGTCAAAGCGGGCGTCCCGGGCCAGGCGCGCCTGCCTGCACTGATTCTGGTCGAGGGGCTGAGGGTCGTTTTCCATGGCTGGAGTTTAGCGGTATTGTCGGCAGAAACCAGCCGTATTCGGAACTGAATTGTTGGCGGTGGATACTCGGGGTAGTGCGCCGGTGTCCCCATCGCCTGTGGCCGCGCCGCCAAGAGCGAACGGTGGAGCCCGCCGCGGCGCTAAGCGGACTCAGGTACGGATTTAAACAGGCTGACCACGGTCAACAGCACCAAAATGACGGCCACCGAGACAAACGTATAGAACGCCAGCGTCTGGTTGCTCATGACAATTCCGCTAACGTCCATGGTCTGATGCGCCATGGTGACCGCGGTCATGCCGGTGTAGTGCATACCGCACACCGCAAGGCCCATGATGCAGGCACTGCCAGCCCGTTGCAGAAGGCCCTGGAGCTTAAACGCCAGCCACAGGGCAAGTGTCGCCGCGGCGATGGCAATGGCGACCGACCCGTACACCAGTGGCGTATTGTAGGAAATAGACGCGGGCATAATCATCGCCGCCATACCGGTATAGTGCATGCCAGCCACCCCCAATCCGGTCGTTGCGCCGGCGATCAACAGTTTTGTTGTGTTGACGGTTTTTGCGCTGACCAGGAAGAGTCCTGTTCCACATGCCACCACCGCGATTCCCAGGGATAAAACGGTCAGTCCGACATCGTAGGAAACGGTGATCGGCAGGACGTAGGCAAGCATGCCGATAAAGTGCATTGCCCAGATGGCGCCGCCGCCCATGGCGATTGCTGCGGCCGCCAGCCAGGCGAATTTTGCCCCGGGTGTTGCTGCGCCGCGTATATTGATCGCCAGTTCAAGGGCGGTATAGGAACCGATCACGGATATGATATAGGACAAAACTACCAGTAAGGTGCCGTAGGTGGATGCAAGCATGCCGGGTGTCTCTGGTTATAATTCGACGTTTACGCAGGTGTGCTATCCGGAACACGCTTGCGCACTGATCACTGTAAAGTCCGTGAAT
>JBFJMM010000203.1:0-3977 GCA_041633885.1 Porticoccaceae bacterium | reverse complement strand
GGGGTGCTGGCCGGTTCCCAGGGCACCATGAATAATGTCACGTTTGGCAACGAGCGCTATCAGTATTACGAAACCCTGTGCGGCGGCGCGGGTGCCGGGCCGACCTTTGCTGGGGCCAGCGCGGTGCAGGTACACATGACCAACTCCCGATTGACAGATCCCGAGGTGCTGGAACTGCGCTACCCGGTGCGACTGGAGGAGTTCAGTATCCGCACCGGCAGCGGCGGTGAAGGTCGGCACCGGGGTGGCGATGGGGTTACCCGTAAAATCCGCTTTCTCGAAGCGATGAACGCGGCGATCGTATCGGGACACCGCAGGGTGCCTGCCTTTGGTGTCGCGGGGGGCGGTGCAGGAACAGTGGGGAGAAATTCCATAGTTCGCGCCGATGGTCGGGTGGAAACCCTCGACAGCGCGGATGAATTATCGGTCCTGTCGGGTGATATATTGGTGGTTGAAACGCCCGGAGGTGGTGGCTTTGGATTGTCACAGCCGACGCGAAAATCCCCCGAGCTGGATCAAACTAAGCGAAACCTTTAGACCTGCAGGTGGGTGCCGTGTCCTGCGCGGACAACAAAGGCGACGTCCGCTTACAGTTGGACTAAGCTGTAGTGACGATTTTGTAAACTATCTGGGGAGAGACTGCCATGTTAGATAAACACAAAGGGTTACCCTATACCAAATCCGAAGCCAAGGCCTGGGCCCAGGAAGTTATCGTGGATTGGTACGATTGCCCGGTGACACCGTTTTTAGCGGACGACAGTCTGGACGAGGAAGGATTGCGCCGCAACGTGGAGTATTACATCGATATCGGTGAAACCGGATTGGTATGCGGTGGCTTTGTGGCGGAGTGCTGGAATACCACCGTTACCGAATGGATGCGCTACCACGAGGTCATTGCTGAAGCAGCGGGTGGCCGCATGCCACTGCACACGATTATTTTTGATCCCAGCGTACACCAGGCCATGGAAAAGCTGAATTATGTGGAGCGCCTGGGTTACGTGGCCGCCGAGGTGGTGACCCCCATTGTGCAGTTGCGAGCTGACGACGAAATTTTTGATTACTTTAATTATCTGGCAGAACATTCCAGCCTGGCACTACTGTATTACCGCTCGGCGGTGTCCGGCCATTTGATGAACCTCGAGCTGTGCCGACGCCTGTCAGAAATTCCAACCATGGTGGGTATGAAGCAGGGTAGCCTCAACCACGTGGATTCGATAAAGCTGCGCAAAATGTGCGGTGATGATTTTATTGTTAGCGACCCGATTGAAACCCATTGGTTAAACGACCTGCGCCACGGTGGAACAGTTTTGTACGGCGCGTTTCACCATATTCTGTACGGCAAAAAACGCCATCTGCTTGAAGAGTACACCGCCCTGGCCCGCGCCGGGAAATGGAATGAAGCGTATGCCATCTGGGATTCGCTGACGCCGGTTCGCGATCTGCTCGACGAAATTATGCTGGGGCCATTGTCCGGCAACTTTACCTACGCAACCACACTCGGCAACGTCAAGGCCTGGTACGACGCCATGGGGCTTGCCGCTGGCAAGCTGCGCTCGCCGATGCGGCAGGTATCCCCGGAGTACCGGGAGTGGATCAAGGGTAAGCTCACCGAATATGGCGTGATCTAATCGAGTCCCTGACAGGGCGACGACGTCGACAAAACGGGACGTGAACCGGGTTGTATCGACGTGCTCACACCCGGACTCCCCCGGTCCAACGAGGATGCAATCGGTCAGGCGACCGGTTGGCTTAGGACCTGTGTGGGGTCTTTGGTGTCAGTGAGGCTGGCCCTGTGGGAAGTTGGGCGTCCCTTTTCGTTTAATGCCACGAACACCATTTTCCTGATTTCTATAATGGGTTTTTGCGTAGCCTTGTTGCGCACCACGCAGGCAATGGTCAGCGAAGTGCGACCAATCTTCGCCACTTCCATTCCGAATTCAATAACGTCGCCGCTCACAGATGGGCGAATAAAATTAATTTCCGAGATCAACTTGGTCACCACCCGTTGGCTGTGCATCTGACAGGACGCAAAGATTGCAGCCTCTTCGTCAATCCAGCTTAGCAGCGTGCCACCAAACAGCACATTGGCCGGGTTCAGATCGGTCGGTCTGACAACGCGGCGGGAAAAGAATTTCATGGGTAAGCCTCCTGTGGGCATCATGCGGTGTTCCAATCATGTGCGATGCGCGGGTTTTAATGTTGTCGCCCCAATGTGACTTGTTAACCTGTTAATAGATGAGCAAGGTTCATGCCATGATGAACAGAGCGGCTGCGTGCATAAATCTGCCGTCGAGATGCACCAACCTGACGTTTTTAAGTGAACCTGTTATCGCCTGGCGCACCAATTAAAGGCGAATCCGATGGCCTGGTATAGCAGGATGGTATCGGCGCGCGAGCAAGGCAATGGCTGCTCGCGACGGCTGTCCGTTGGCACGACCTGTCGCCGGTGCAACACCGTACCAACGCCGGCCCGCCACCTGGTTTAAAGTGGGCTGACCTACAATGTAGCGGGTGGCGGGCTTATAATTATCACGAATACGGAAGGTGTGTGCATGAAAAAATCGACGGGGAAAGAACTATACGCCCCCTGGGAAAAGGCGTTTGACCGGGTATTAAGCCCGCTGGAAGAGTTTATTCATCGCCAGACCACCAGCGGTGTGCTGTTGATGGTGTGCGCGCTGGTGGCGCTCTATATCGCCAACAGTCAGTGGAGTGATGCTTACCAGCGCTTACTGCACCTGCCCTTTACCGTTGGCATGGAGGGTTTTGGGCTGTCCAAATCTGTCCACCACTGGGTTAATGATGGATTGATGGCGGTGTTTTTTTTCGTGATCGGACTGGAGCTCAAGCGCGAGTTGCTGGTCGGGGAACTGGCCGATCCTAAACAGGCGATGTTGCCGATTATTGCGGCCTGCGGGGGCATGCTGGTGCCAGTCCTCGTGTATATCGTATTTAACCCGGGGGGTTCGGCGTTGGCGGGCTGGGGCGTGCCGATGGCGACGGACATTGCCTTTGCGCTGGGTGCGTTGGCATTGCTCGGCAAACGGGTGCCACGGAGCTTGCTGACCTTTCTGGTGGCGCTGGCAATCGTAGATGATCTTGGTGCCGTACTGGTGATAGCCCTGTTCTACACTAACACCATAAATCTTTTCGCGTTGGCCATCGCCGCAGGCGTATTGTTGCTGTTGGTCAGTTTAAACCTGGGGGGCATACGCCGTCCGTGGCCTTACCTGTTGCTGGGTACAGTGCTGTGGATCGCCACATTAAAAAGTGGCGTGCACGCGACTGTGGCGGGCATTCTGCTGGCGTTTACCATTCCCATGCGTCCCAAGTACGACCCGGCGCGTTTTCTGGCTCAGGTTAATGGGCTGATTGAGCAGATCAAGCGGGCCTACCGACGGGAACAAAATATTATCAAAAATGACGAGCTGCGGGCCCGGGTCAGGGCCCTGGGAGAAGGCGCGCAACTGGTCCAGGCTCCCGCGCAAATTCTCGAACACCGCATGCATTTGCCATCCGCGTATCTGGTTATTCCCATCTTTGCACTGGCCAACGCCGGCATACCCATCGACGGGTCCTCGTTCGGCAGTATCGCGTTGCATCCGGTGGCGGTGGGCATTACCGCTGGGCTGGTCGGCGGTAAGTTGCTGGGTATTGCAGGATTTTCCTGGGTCGCCGTCAAACTGGGTGTCACAACGCTGCCACGGGGTCTAAACTTTAAGCACATTATCGGCGTGGGCCTGATGGGAGGTATTGGCTTCACCATGTCAATTTTTATCGCCGAACTGGGCTTCGCGGTGGCGGATCGCCACTGGGCGGCCACCGCCCAGGTGGTGGCGGCGTGCCCGTGCCGCGACGGCTGCCCGTCGTGCGTGCAGTCTCCCAAGTGCGGTAACGGCAACCGGCCGCTCGACAAGGCCGGAGCGGCGCATTTCATCCGAATCCTCCTGGGCCAGGAGGAGGCGGTGGAGAAGATC
>JBFJMM010000202.1:0-3990 GCA_041633885.1 Porticoccaceae bacterium | reverse complement strand
AGCGCGCGGCTGGCAGCAACTATGCCGGGCACCGAACAGGTTGCGCAATTTCCCACCAGTGTCGACTGGGATGGGTACACGTATCCCCTGAGTTATCGTTTCGAACCCGGTCATCCCATGGATGGCGTAAGCGTGCAGGTACCGCTGGCAATTCTGCACCAGGTGCCGGACGCGCTGTTTGACTGGCTGGTGCCTGGGTTGTTGCGGGACAAAGCGATCGCCATGCTCAAAACGTTGCCCAAGCAATGGCGCAAACGCTGTGTGCCGCTGCCGGATTATGCGGATCGGGTGCTGTCTGTCTTACGTCCACAGAACCGCCCATTGGCGACGGCGCTTGGGGACGAACTGCGGAAACTGATCGGTATAGAGCTGCCGGAAGGGTGCTGGCGGCTGGATAAACTGGACGCCTTTTATCGTATCAATTTTATACTTGTGGATGAGCAGGGGCAGATGTTGGCGCACAGCAAAGACCTGAGAACGCTGCGCGATGCCTACCAGCGTCAGGTCGAGCAGGTGCTTAATAGCGAAGGTTCGTCCGCCGCTGAGCTGGTTACAACCGGTATCACTTCATGGAATTTCGGGGACTTGCCGGAGGTGGTTGTCGACGCCAGGAACGGGCTCGAAATACGCAGTTACCCGGCACTGGTCGATACCGGCGATGGCGTGGCCATTGAGTTGCGGGATAATGCCACGCTCGCCGAATACGAATCCAGACGGGGCCTGGTACGCCTCGCGGTTATTTGCAGGGAAAAAGCGGAGCGCCGCTGGCGCAAGCAGTTGTGTCGCGGCAATGAGCTATTGTTTGTTAACGCGAAGTTACCCCCTTTTGAAACGCTGACGGCGGATCTGATTTACGCGGTGTATCGCCACGCCTGTTTCGATGGGCAACCATTGCCCAGATCGGAGCAGGCGTTTAATCGGTGTCTGGATCGCGGCGCGGGGGCGACTGGTGCACTGGCCCTCGAGCTCGAACAACTGCTCGGCGCGCAGGCCATCGCCCTTGTGGAGTTGTATGCTGTGCTGCGCGCGCGGGAACCGCACTTTCCCCAGGCGGTAGCGGATTGTCGGATCCAGATGGCGACGCTGTTCGCGACTGGGTTTTTGAAGGAGATCAGTTTTTTCTGGCTACGTCAGATGGAACGGTATGTGCGTGCCGCCCTCACGCGGTTTGACCGGTTGCCGCAGCGAGTAGCGCAGGATCAGGGGGCGATGGCGGACGTGGCGGATTTCGTCAACGCGGTGGAGGAATTGTCCGTTCGCCGTCAGGAAATTCCTCTGGATACCTGGATGGAGGTGGAGAAGTTACGCTTTATGATTGAAGAGTACCGGGTTTCGGTTGACGCGCAGGCGTTGAAAACGGTGCTACCCGTGTCCCTGAAGCGTCTGCAACGACAGCGCGATAAGATCGGGGCGCTGCTTGCCCGGTAAGATCCTAACTCTGGAGCTTGATAGATTTTCGTGTAATATGGAAACTTACTTCCCGTTGTCAGGTCATAAGGCCCAGTCTGCGATGATTCAGGCTATTACGCAATCAATTCAACGCTGTACCCTATCCGCGAGTGCTCCATCAATCGTGGTCAACCCAAGTAAGACATATGCATGTAACAGGAGAGCAACCATGGCAAAACATACCGTTAAACCCCTCGCAGTGGCGGTTGGCGCCGCGTTTATGACTTCTCTGGCGCTGGGCTCTGTGGCGCACGCTGCGCAAAATCCGTTTCAGGTCACTGAGTTGAGCGCGGGTTATAACCTCGCTGCCAAGGATGCCGAGGGCAAATGTGGCGAAGGTAAATGTGGCGAAGGTAAATGTGGCGCAGACAAAGCTAAAACTGCCGAAACCAAAGGCGCCGCGGAAGGAACCTGTGGCGAGGATCACGCCAAAGCCAAAGAAGGGGCCTGTGGGGAAGACAAGGCAGCGGCCAAAGCCACTGGTGAAGGCAAGTGTGGCGAAGGCAAGTGCGGCGCTAAGAGCGAATAACATTTAGCTTTATCGCGACTATGCAACAATTGCCTCCTGTACGTGGGGCTGGGTTGGGATTGCGGCGGGCGCTTCTGGGTCCGCTGCTCTCCCTGACGCCCGGCAGCGTCGATTTTATGGAAGTCGCCCCGGAAAACTGGATTCGCGTCGGCGGCCGTTTTGGCCGGCAGTTGCGCGCCTATACAGAACGTTATCCGTTCGTGTGTCACGGCCTGTCCCTGTCCCTCGGTTCTTGCGCGCCTCTGGATTGGGAGTTGTTGCGGGACATAAAAAAATTTATCGCAGAACACAACATACAGTGTTACTCGGAACATTTAAGTTACTGTAGCGATACTGGTCATTTGTACGATCTGATGCCGATACCCTTCACGGAAGAAGCGATCACGTACGTTGCCGCGCGTATTCGCCAGGTTCAGGATTTCCTTGGGCAGCGCATCGCCATCGAAAATGTTTCCTATTATGCCGCTCCCCAGCAACATTTGACGGAGACGCAATTTATCCATGGGGTTTTAGAAGAAGCGGATTGTGATTTATTAATCGACGTTAATAATATTTATGTGAACAGCATTAATCACGGCTACGACGCCAGTGAATTCCTGGCCGCTTTGCCGGGGGAACGCATCGCTTATGGGCATGTGGCGGGGCATTATTGTGAAGCGCCCGATTTGCGGGTCGATACCCACGGCGCGGATGTGATTGAGCCGGTGTGGTCCCTGCTGGAGCAGGCCTATGCACGCTTCGGCGTGTTTCCAACGTTGCTGGAACGGGATTTTAATTTTCCGCCGGTGGCGGATATGGAGCTGGAAGTGGCAAGAGTCAAAACGTTACAGCGCCAGGCAACGACGGGTAGCGCGCCGCAGCGCGCTGTATCGGCGACAACGTCGTGATCCAGTGGAATCCTGACCATGAATAGCGTTGAAGCATTGCACGCGGCGCAGGATATCTTTACCAGCCATGTGCGCGATCCCCAGAACTGTCCTGCTCCTGAGGGGATTGAAGATCGCCGGATGGCCATCTATCGGGAGCTGATTTACAACAATATAGAAGGCTTTCTCAGCAGTGGATTTCCCGTGCTGCGCAGTTTGCTGGACGCTCCGCAATGGCATCGCCTGGTGCGGAATTTCATCCGGCTACACCGTTGCCGTACGCCGCTATTTCTGGAGATCAGTCAGGAGTTTCTGCGCTTTTTGCAGGATGGCGGGGCCGGGTCGGAACCCACCCTGCCTTTTATGCTGGAGCTGGCCCACTACGAGTGGGTCGAGCTGGCGCTGGACGTCTCCCCCGAGGAATTTCCCGAAACCGGTGTTGCAGCGGAGGGTGACCTGATGGCGGGTCGGCCGGTGGTCTCGCCATTGGCGTGGCGCCTGTGCTACCAGTATCCCGTACAGTTGATCGGACCCGCGTATCAACCGTCGACCCCGCCGGTATCCGCCACCTATTTAATTGTCTATCGCAATCGCCAGCAACAGGTGCGCTTTCTGGAAAGCAATGCGGCCACCGTTCGCCTGTTGCAACTCCTCGAAGATGGCCAGCTTAGTGGGCGGGAGGCATTGCAAACCATCGCCGCTGAGATGCGGGCGGAGGATGTAACCGCCATCGTGGAGAGCGGGCGCGCTACCCTTAAACAGCTACTCAATCTGGATATTTTGTGCGGTACCGCGGTCACGGCGCATTAGTGCATTTCCCGGTGTGATGTGAGTTAGTTGTCATCTCACTGTCATAGATTCGTCACCTTCCTGTCACAGTATTTTTTCACAATACCCCGAGTTTAAAGAACGGGATCGTCGATCCTATCAATCTGTAACGAGGGGATAGCAATGAAAAAAACTGTGATAGCGACGGCCATTGCGGCTGCAAGTGCGCTTAATGTTCAGGCTGGCACCGTGATCACCGATGGCCCGGATATTATTCTCAAAACCAAAGGCGGTCTGGAAGCCAAAACCTCCGACGGCCGGTTCTCCTTCAAAATCGGCGGGCGGATGCAGATCGACTACAACGATTACGACGGGGTT
>JBFJMM010000201.1:0-4010 GCA_041633885.1 Porticoccaceae bacterium | reverse complement strand
TCGCGTCTCCCAGAACCTCGAACCGTCTACTTCACTTCCGGCGGCGTACTGAACGTGTGATACGGCGCCGGCGTGGGAACCGTCCATTCCAGCCCCTCTGCCCCTTCCCAGGTTTTCGGCTCGCTCACCGGTCTGCCGTTGCGGATGGCTTGCACCACGATAAACAGGAACAGCAGTTGCGAAGCGCCATAAATAAAGGCGCCTATACTGGACACCATATTCCAGTCGGCGAATTGCAACGCGTAATCCGCGTAGCGACGGGGCATCCCCGCAAGGCCGAGAAAATGCTGGGGGAAGAACGTGATGTTAAAGCCGATAAACGAAATCCAGAACTGGGTTTTGCCCAGGGTTTCGTTGTACATCCGGCCGCACCACTTGGGCAACCAGTAATACACCGCACCGGTCGCGGAGAACACCGCACCGGCCACCATCACGTAGTGAAAGTGGGCCACCACAAAGTAACTGTCGTGGTACTGAATATCCGCCGGGGCGATGGCCAGCATCAGACCGGTAAATCCACCCAGGGTGAATAACACCACCACCGCGAGGGCGAACAACATCGGCGTTTCAAAGGTCAGCGATCCCCGGAACATGGTGGTGATCCAGTTGAACACCTTGACACCGGTGGGGACCGCGATCAGCAGCGTGGCGTACATAAAGTACAATTCACCCGCCAGTGGCATGCCCACCGTAAACATATGGTGGGCCCACACGATAAACGACAGGAAGGCAATGGCCGCCGTGGCGTACACCATGGAGGAGTAGCCAAACAGGGGCTTGCGGCTGAAGGTCGGAATAATCTGCGAGATGACGCCGAAGGCCGGCAAAATGATGATGTACACCTCAGGGTGTCCAAAGAACCAGAACACGTGCTGGAACAGCACCGGATCCCCACCACCGGCGGCATCAAAAAAGCTGGTGCCAAAATTGATATCCATCAACATCATGGTGACCGCGCCCGCCAGAACCGGCATCACCGCCACCAGCAGGAAGGCGGTGATCAGCCAGGTCCACACGAACAGGGGCATTTTCATCATGGTCATGCCGGGGGCGCGCATATTCAGCACCGTGGCAATGATATTAATCGATCCCATAATCGACGATGCGCCGAGAATGTGTACGGCAAAGATAAAATAATTTACAGAATCGGGCGCATAGGTGGTGGACAGCGGTGCATAGAATGTCCAGCCGAAATTGGGTCCGCCGCCTTCCATAAACAACGTGGAAGCCATCAGCGCAAAGGCAAACGGCAAAATCCAGAAACTGAGGTTGTTCATGCGCGGCAATGCCATATCCGGCGCGCCAATCATCATCGGAATCTGCCAGTTGGCGAGACCAACGAACACCGGCATGATCGCCCCAAACACCATCACCAACCCATGCATGGTGGTCATCTGGTTAAAAAATTCCGGTTTAACGATTTGCATGCCGGGCTCAAACAACTCCGCCCGAATAACCATCGCAAAAAAGCCACCCAACAGGAACATGGCAAAACTGAACCACAGGTACAGGGTGCCGATATCTTTGTGGTTAGTGGTATATAACCAACGGGTAATGCCTTGTGCAGGACCGTGTGCCATAACTTACTTCTCCCGGCCTTGTTTGAATTTCAGAACATCCACCGGCTGAACGATGTCCCCGGTATTGTTACCCCAGGCGTTGCGTTCATAGGTGATGATTGCCGCCAGATCGACCTCGGAAAGCTGACTCCCAAAGGCCTGCATCGCGGTACCCGCCTTGCCGTTGACAACGATGTCGAGATGATCGGCAATGGCGCCAACCGCTACGGGGCTGCCCTTCAATGCGGCAAACACCCCGGGGATACCTTCCCCGTTGCCCATATGGCAAGCGGCGCAGGAGCGGTTGTACGCCTCTTCACCCTTGGCCATTAACTCGTCGAGACTGAACTGTTTACCGGCCAGCTCCCGCTCGGCAGCGATGGCAGCCTTTTTCTCTGCCAACCAGGCGTTGTACTCTTCTTCGGGCACCGCGTTAACCACGATCGGCATAAAGGCGTGGCCCTTGCCACATAGCTCTGCGCACTCGCCACGATACACCCCCGGCTCATCGATGCGGGTCCAGGTTTCGTTCACAAATCCGGGCACCGCGTCGCGCTTAACGGCAAAAGCGGGAACCCACCAGGCGTGAATGACATCCTTGGCGGTAATCAGGAAACGAATTTTCTTGCCCACCGGTAGCACCAGCGGCTCATTGACTTCCTGCAGATAAAATTCACTTTTCGCCGTGCTGTTATAAATCGCGCTTTCCGGCGTGGACAGCTCACTCATAAAGCTGACGCCCTCGCCCAAGTATTCATACTGCCATTTCCATTGGTAGCCGGTGACCTTGATGTCCATATCCGCTTCGGAAGTATCGTACAGATCGAGGAGGGCGGTGGTGGCGGGAAAGGCCATGACCAGCAGGATCAACGTCGGGACCACTGTCCAGGCAATTTCTACTGTCGTGCTTTCGTGAAAATTCGAGGCCTTGGCGCCTTTGGATTTGCGGTGGGCGTACATGCTGTAAAACATGACGCCAAACACGACGATGCCGATCACCACACAGATCCAGAAAACGGCCATGTGCAAGTCGTATACCTGGCGGCTCACCGACGTTACGCCGCGGGGCATATTCAGCCCTTCCCAGATTGACCCCTCTTCTGCGCAAACGATGCTGGCCAATGGCAGCAATAGCACAGTGCCAAGCAATCGCATAACAAGCGGCTTTGCTCTCGATAACATTGCCAGATTATCTCCGTGTTGCGTTCTAGACTTGAAAAACCAGCGGAAGTGAATCGCCCAGCAGGTTTTACGACGAATAACCGCCTGCGGCGGATATGGCGGCGCATTGTAGCAGAAGCCCGAAGCCCCCGTCACTGCCCTATAATGCCCCATTTCCATTCGGTTTGGTTGATGCACATCAATGTCGCCATGCATCGTCGCGTCCTGCGTATCGCGCTGCCCATGGTGGTTGCTTCCCTCAGTGCACCATTGCCCGGTATCGTCGATACCGCGTTGCTCGGGCACCTGGAGGACGTGCGCTACCTGAGCGCGGTCGCGGCGGGCAGCATCGCGTTAGGGTTGCTGATCTGGACGTTCTCCTTTTTACGCATGGGCACCACCTCGGTCACCGCCCAGGCGCTGGGGGCACAGGACGATTCGCGCAATCGTCTGGTGCTGGCCCAGTCGCTGCTACTGGCAACCGCCATTGGCCTGGTACTGGTGGCCCTGCAGACTCCGGCACTGGCGCTGATCCTGGGCGCCATCGCGCCACCCCCTGAGTCTGCGCAGCTGGCGCTCAGTTATTGCAGCATACGCATCCTGGGAGCGCCCGCTACCCTCGGTACATTTTGTTTAATCGGCTGGTTTATCGGCAACCAACAGGCGCGGCTGACCCTGGCCCTGATGCTGATCACCAATGCGACCAATATTGTGCTCGATCTGATTTTTATTCTCGGTCTGGACATGCAAAGCGATGGCGCGGCCTGGGCTTCCCTGATAGCCGAATACGGGGGGTTTGCGATTGGTCTGCGGTGGGCGTTTGGTTTACAGGCCAGGCTCGCCGGTGATTTGCACAGGGCACAACTGTGGCAACTGCAGCGCTACCGCAGTTTGTTTACCGTCAATGGTCACCTGCTGATTCGCACCGCCTGTGTGGTCTTTGCGTTCGCCTTCTTTACGGCACACGGGGCGCGCCAGGGGACAGAAGTGCTGGCCGCCAACGCCATTTTAATGGAGCTGTTTTTTTTGCTGGCATTTGCGCTGGACGGTTTTGCCCACGCCGCCGAGGCGCTCACGGGGCATGCGGTCGGCGCCCGGGACCGAGATACCTTTTACGCCGTGTGCCGCACCACCTGCCTGTGGGGTGTCGCCATCGCCGGTGCGGTTACCGTCGTCTACTTGATCTGCAGCGCCCCCATCATCGGCCTGTTTACGGATATTCCGGCGGTGGCGACCACGGCCGCACGGTTTTTCCCCTGGCTCGCGGCAATTCCGCTGGTGGCTGTGGGT
>JBFJMM010000200.1:0-4096 GCA_041633885.1 Porticoccaceae bacterium | reverse complement strand
CGTGTGCCTCACCATCTGCCTGTGGGGTGTCGCCATCGCCGGGGCAGTTACCGCCGTCTACTTGATCTGGAGCGCCCCCATCATCGGCCTGTTTACGGATATTCCGGCGGTGGCGACCACGGCCGCACGGTTTTTCCCCTGGCTCGCGGCAATTCCGCTGGTGGCTGTGGGTGGCTTTATGCTCGACGGCATCTTCCTTGGCGCTGGTCGCACGGGGCCCATGCTGTACATTATGTTGATCGCGGTATTACTGGTTTATATTCCAGTGTGGTACATCACACGCCCCCTGGGCAATCACGGTCTGTGGCTGGCATTCGTGGTTTTTATGGGCAGCCGTACGTTGATGATGGGTGCCGCCTTCGCCTGGATCAGTCGCCGCGGGTGGACCCGCCATAGCGCTGCGCCCTGACGTCCCGGTTTAGTCCTCTCGACCAGCCGGCATAAGAAACCGTACGCCTATGGAAACATCGTCTTTGCATTTTCACGGTTTTCTACTAGCTTGATGGTATGGATACGGTCACGATTCGACAGGCGATTGCGCGCGCCAAACAACGGGAACGGCAAACCGGCTACCTCGCCGCCACGCTTCACCAACGCGCTCAAACCCTGCACAAGGCCATCCAGTTGCCGGCGCAAAACACCGTGGCCACGCTGCTGCATTTCATTATCCGCTATGTGGAACACGTACCCGAATATCTCGATGCGCTGATTGGTATCGGCACCAGCATGGGTGTCGAAGATGTAACCGATCCGATACTGGCCATCAGCAACGAATTTTTTGTGCAACCACCGGCGCTGTTAAACGGGCACGAAGGGTTGCAGGCCCTGATGGATGAAGCCTACCTCGCCCATCGTCTGATTGAAGAGGTCAACGACCGCTACGCCGGTGGGGACCACAGTGCGTTGATCCCCATGGACATGACCCGCTCTAATCTGATTATCCATCATCTGATCGGCGAGCCCTTCGCCAATCTGCTTGACGAAGCGGTGGCGTTGATTGTCGACAGTCTCGAACAACAGGATTATTTTTTCGTCGCGCTGTCACCGGCGCGCACCGCCGGTGGCACAACAGCACGGTGCTGGGAAAAGGAACTGGAGCGCTGGCCGTGCCTGACGGACACCCTGGTGGTGGATCTACTGCTTGGCAATAGTAACCGTTCCCAATTTGTTCACTGACCGGACCCTGGGGTGGGATCAACAAATTTCACCGCCGCAACTGTGGCTGCGATCGACGGCGAAGGTTGATCGATACGGGTTGCGAGCCGCGTGGGCGATTGCGCCATTATTTCGTCCGCAAACCCGCAGCTAACACACTCCCGGAACGCGCGCTCCTCCCGGCGAAACATCACCAGCTTATCGAGCTCACCGCAGCGCGGGCAGATAGCCCCGGCGATAAAGCGTTTTGGTTTGGTGATCATGGCACAGACAAACCCTTGCGGCGGAGCAGATGTGATGGGTCATAATAGCGGATCGTAACCACGCGAACCAGATGATGTCAGTGAGTAATTTGCGCAGTTTTAACGGTGCCATCCCCGTCCTCGGTGCGCGGGTGCTGGTCGACCCAGCGGCCGTGGTCATCGGTGCGGTCACCCTCGGCGACGACGCGTCGGTATGGCCCGGGGCCGTTATTCGCGGCGATATGCACCATATCAAGGTCGGCGCGCGCACCAGTGTTCAGGATGGCAGCGTGCTGCATATCACCCACGCCAGCAGTTATAACCCCGCTGGCTGGCCGTTGCTTATCGGCGACGATGTGACGATCGGCCACAATGTGACCCTGCACGGGTGCACCCTCGGCGATCGCATTCTGGTGGGCATTGGCGCCATCGTGATGGACGGCGCCGTGGTGGAAGACGATGTGATGATCGGCGCCGGAACCCTGGTACCGCCGGGCAAGCGGCTGGCGAGTGGTTTTTTGTATGTGGGCAGCCCCTGCAAACAGGCCCGGCCCCTGTCGCGCAGCGAGAAGACGTTTTTGCCCTATGCCGCCGGAAACTATGTCAAATTGAAAGACCAGTACCTGGCGGCGGCCAAAAAATAATTCAACACATATCCTCGTAGGGGTTTTCGGGGGTTAATGGCACCGCCTGTCGATAGCCGGGGACGCTGATACTGCGATCAGAAATCAGCACGTCGTCATCCTCAATCACCCCTTCGCCAAAGCGGTAGATCGGCGTCAATTCTCCCCGATCCGCCACGACCTGGTAATCCGCCGCCTGGGCGCGGGTGCGCTCCCGGGCGCGGCAGTATCGATCCCACACCGCGCCGTGGCGTCTGGCCAGCATGGCCTGGGCCGTCTGCGCGGAGAGCACCACGCCGGTGGCGTTGTTACCCCCGAAACCTTTGGAGTTGATAAATGCCACATCGAGATTTTCCACCTCGAGATCCCGCAGCGGAAAATTCAGCCGCTGGCGGTGCACATCATCGGCCACCGCGTCGATGGTTTTGATGCCGGGAATGAGACGGTGGGCCATGGCGCCCAGTGCCGCCACGATCTGATCGCCACTGGCCGGCGCGAGGGAGTGGCCCACAAAGGCTTTGACCGCGCAAACTGGCCAGTTGGAAATACCAAAGGCTTCCGCCAGCCGATCAAAAATAATCGACTCTGTCACGCGATTTTGTGGCGTGCTGGAACCGTGTGCCAGCACAAAGCTGCGGGTGCGCACCGCATCCTCGCCGAGAATGCTGCGGGCCGCGGCGAGGGCTTTGCCGACCGTCAGGTAATTACCGGGGCCGGGGCCGGAGATGGACTTCTTAACCCCATCCGCGTCGATAAATACGTCCGGCACAGCGCCGTAGATATCCGCGCCCAACTCGATAGCCAGGGCGTCGTCCATCAACACCACGTACTGCGCTGATTCGCCCATGACGAAGCCCGCATTATCGCCGAAGGGGCGGCTGTAACGGCGCGGATTTGTTCCGTCCCGGGCATCGACGCGCAACAGTCCTTCGTCGGTCGCCAGTGCGCCCATATTGCCAAACCCCTCCATCACCTCGGGGGTGATCGGCGCTTCGCTGCCGCCGACAAACGCCACCCGGCGCACGCCGCTGCGAATATCCCGCACGGCGGCACGCAAGTTATAAAGAAAGCTGGCGCAGGCGCCGGTAACCGCTTCCGTGTGACCCAGGCTGCCGAGCACGTAGGCGTTGACGAAATCGGCGGGCATGCTGTTCAGCCCCATGGGGATTTGTTTCGAGGTGGGTCGCCCGCCCATTTGCCGCGCGCGGATCATACCGCCAAAACCTTCCTCGCTCAGTTGGCCCAGTCCGCTGGAGGCGTAGGTACCGACCTGATCGGGGCGTACTGCGTCACATATCTGCGCCCACGGAATACCGATGGACCGCAGTGCGTCGGTGGCGGCAAACACCGCCATTTGCAGGCCCCGGGGTTGAAAGCGCGAGTGGTAGAGCGCCCCCGGATCAAATCCCTCGGGCAATTGTCCCGCAGCTTTTACCGGCGTCGGCCGCGTACTGGCCAGCAGCCAGTGCTGTGTGCCCTGCACGCTGACATCGGCAACGCCCGCACTGTCCACTTCGATGTCCCAGCCCGGCGCCAGGGGATGGGGCAGGTCCCGGGCGGCCGCGCGAAAGCACAGGCTGCCGGCGCGCGGCTCCACCGCCACGCTCCGTTGCCAGGGTGTCGCATCGACGTCGTAGTGAGCTGGGGCAATACGGCGTATCAGGGTTCCATCGCGCACGGCGTTGGTATACCGCGCAACCACCTCGCCAGCGCTGAGCCGCTGCCCATGGTGATCGGTATAGTCACTGCCATTCCAGGTGACCAGGCGCATCATGGCAGCGAGCCCCGCCACGGTTTGCGCCTGCTGTTGCTGGGGCAAACTTTCCAGCACCATGCGTCGGTAGGATTGTTCGAAGGAGCTTCTGCCCGCGGCATTGGCGCCGCCATAGCCCACGATTACCGGAAATACTGCCATAACTGCCCGAGTTCCTTGATCTGTTGTTCTGGAGGAGTGTTGTATTGCCGAGCAGTTTAGGGGCCCGGGCCACCTTGCGTAATGGGCATTTTGGTCAGATAATAAGTCAAATTAGCCATATTGGAAAGTCCTATGACGCAAACGCCTCACCGGGTCGCCAT
>JBFJMM010000199.1:0-4097 GCA_041633885.1 Porticoccaceae bacterium | reverse complement strand
TTTCCTGCTCAAGTGCATGCACCGCCGCACCGGGTAAGCGCAGCATGATAAAGAGTATTTCGGCCTGTTCCGGGGAAAACTTTAATTCGTGTAAGGTGGCGGCGGCTACGCCGGACATCGCCAGGGGCGAATCTGCCAGTGTTTCAAGGGCCTGGCGATTATCCCGTAGCCAGGGCAGGACGTCCCCTGTGCTGGTGGCGGCCAGGTACTCCAGAACCTGTTTGACCGGTGTGGGGCAACTTGCCCCGTTGGGGTCAAACCCGGGGCTGTGTTCCATGTCCGGCCACACGTCGGCCCGTTCTTCCCGGAGCGGATTTTGAATCATCTCGCGCCACGCATCGATGTCGGTGCCGCACTGCTGCCAGTACTGGATTGTAGTATAGATTTCGCGCCCGCCGCCGAGGCTGCCCGCGCCGACTGCGATCGCCGCCATCAATGCGGATGCCCGGGTCGACCCGCCGACGCCGGCGCTCATGGCGGCGTGGACACTGTGGTCGCGGGGACCGGGGTTGGCCAACGCCACGGCCAGCCCCTCCAGCAACAGGGTTTCGGTTTTGGTCGGGGGTTCGAGTTTAAATAACAGCCATAGATATTCCACCAGGCTGATTTTGCCCAGCAGATCGCCATAGACATCATAGCCCGCACAGTAACAGGCGGATGCCGCAAACGGGTTATCGTCCTCGGGTGTTTCCCGCCAGATTTTGGTGGTTATTGTCTCGTTTTTTTTTTTCGCTCATATTGCCTGCTTCAGTGTGTTGGTGCGCATGCCGATGGGAGGCGCTTCGTCGGGGTCGATGCGCACATCCAGAAGCGTGGGTCCCGACTGTGCGCAGATCTGTCGGGTGTCGAGGTGAAGTAAATCCTGTGGCGATTCGATTACGTGGGCGGTGACGCCCATGGCCCGCGCAAACGCCGCGAAATCCACCCTGGGTAAAAAAGCGCCAATTTGTTCCGCCCGGGTCATTCGCTGACCGTGTTTCACCATGCCATAAGCACTGTCGTTCAGGACGACAAAAATAACGGTCAGTTGATGCTCGACTGCGACTGTTATCTCCTGACCGCTCATCAGCATGCTGCCATCCCCCGTAATACAGACAATCGGGTCGTTGGGGCGGGCGAATGCGGCGCCGATGGCGCTGCCGATGGCCCAGCCCATTGAGGCAAACTCCAGGGTGGCTCGAAACCACCCGCCGCGGTAATCCCGGCGCCCGGAGAGGCGCCGATCATAGGCGTGCAGGTAGTGGATCGCCCAGGAGAAGCTGGCGCCGGTGTCGGCCAGGTAGCGGGTGTTGGGGGGAAAGATGCGTGGCAGTTCCCGCATCAGGCGTTGCGGTTTGATGGGTGTGGCGTTACTGCGATAACTGAGTTCCTGGTCGAGGGAAAAATTTCGTGTTGGGCCATCCTGGTCAATTTTGGCGGGGCCGGAGGATCGGTCCGCCACAGCGCGCGGCGATTCCATGGCATCCCGTTTATAGCGGGACAGTATTTTTTCGAAGATAGCCCCCAGGTTCCCGTTGATATGCATGGCGGCCATGGGGGTACGTCGTAAATTGGCGGCGCTGGATTCTACGTGGATCAATCGCTGGTTAAACAGGAACGGGTCCCAGCCGTTGCTGGCCCATTCGCTGAGGTTGGCGCCCACCACAAATATTCGGTCCACTTCCGGATTGAACAACGCGCGTCGTGCTTCGTCGTGTCCAGAAAACCCCAGTATGCCGCTGAAGGAAGGGTGGTAGGCGCTGATAAGACCTTTACCGTGGGGCGTGGTGACGATTCTCGCGTTGATCATCAGCGCCAGCGTCAAAATTAAATCTACCGCGCCCCCAGCTTCTTCTCCAAGCAGGAATACGGGGCGTTTGGCCGCCAGCAGCTCCCAGTAGAGCTGATTTACGGCGTCTACGTCTAACAAAGCTGGCTTGTGCAGCAGGTGAGGCAAATTAAACCGCGGCGTGGGCTGCACATAGGGTTCGCGCATGACATCGATGGGAATGCTCAAGTGCACCGGTCCCATGGCGTCGAACGCTTTCATAATCGCCGACGCGAGTTTGCCCTCTAGCTGGGCGGGATGGGACACGAGGGTGCTGTAGTGGGTGCAATTGGCAAACAGCGCAACGGTGTTGATTCCCGTGCAGGACGATTCTTGAAAGGCGCCGCGCCCAAAGGTCGACAGCGCTGTTTGGGCAGTGATCACCAGCAGCGGCACGTTGTTTTCGAAGGCCGAAGCCACCCCGGTTAAGAGGTTTGTAGCCCCCGGCCCGGTGGTGGCGCAACACACGCCGAGTTTTCCGGTGTTACTGGCATAGCCGTCCGCCATAAACGCCGCGCCGGTTTCGTGGCGCGCGGTGATAGAGCGCGGCCCGGCGCGACGCTCGCTGCGGGCGAGGGCATTGTACAGGGGCTCGATCGCACCACCGGGAATGCCAAAAACATATTCGACCCCCAGCTGCTCCAGATAGGCGATAATCAAGTCACCGTGTTCCGGAAGCACCTCTTTGTGCGCATCGCCCTCCGTGTCAGGTAACGCTTTGAATACTGTATCCATGGGTTAAAACCGCTTTGAATATCAGGGGGTTGTGAAAGGTTTATAATTCAGTTCGATATTAACTGCTATAACGCCCCATTGCCAATTCTATAACGGCTCTAAAGGCGATTGACGGTCACTGTTTGCCGAGTTTGCGAGGTCTGTAGCACAATGGTCGTCTCATATGGCCAAACTCACTGGCAAGGCCCCGTCAAGCCAGAAAATTCAAAGCTAGACACAAGAGTAACAAACCATGTCCGACCTTAATCTCGATTACTGGTGGCAACCGTTCACCAACGTGCGCGGTTTTCGCGCCAACCCGCGCCTGATCGAACGGGCCGAGGGATGCTTTCTCTATACGCCGGATGGTCGCGATGTATTGGATATCACCGCCGGGCTCTGGTGTGCGAATCTGGGTCACGGTCGTCGCGAAGTGGCGGACGCGGTGCATCGACAACTGATGCAGATGGATTTTGCGCCGCCTTTCCAGTTCGGTTCGCCGGTTACCTTTCGTTTTGCGCAAAAGCTGGTGGAGCACGCCCCGGCCGGGTTGAACCGGGTGTTCTTCACCAACTCCGGCTCCGAGTCCGTGGAAACCGCCATGAAGATTGCGTACACCTACCAGCGCGCCCGGGGCAAGGGCAGCAAGACCCGCTTCGTGGCGCGGGAGCGGGGCTATCACGGCGTGAATATCGGCAGCACATCCCTGCAGGGTATTCCCAACAACCGCAAGGGTTTTCCCACTCTGGACACCGTGGATTTTCTGCCGGACATGCTGGATATCGGCGCCAGCGCGTTCAGTCGCGGTTTGCCGGAACAGGGTGCGGACAAAGCACGTGCGCTGGAAAAAATTATTGCCACGCGCGGTGCGGAAAATATCTGCGCGGTGGTGGTGGAACCGATTGTTGGCGCCGGTGGTATGGTGCCGCCCCCACAGGGTTACCTCCAACTTCTGCGCGCAATTTGCGATAAACACGATATTTTGCTGATATTTGACGAAGTCGTCACCGGTTTTGGCCGCAGTGGTTCGGCGTTTGCTGCCATAGAGCTGGGCGTTACACCGGATATTATGACCACCGCCAAAGCCATTAACGGCGGCACGGTGCCCATGGGCGGTGTATTTATCAAACAGGAAATACAGGAAACGATATTCGACGCGGCGCCCCAGGGGGTGCCGGAAATTTTTCACGGCAATACCTATGCCGGTGCGCCGGTGGCCGCCGCCGCGGGTCTCGCGGCGTTCGAGATTTACGAGAGGGAGGGGTTGTTGACTCGCGCCTCCGGACCCATTGGCCGATACTGGGAAAACGCTTTGCACGGCCTGCGGGATATTCCGTACCTTATCGATATCCGTAACTACGGGTTGCTGGGGGCCATCACTTTCGCGCCCAATCCGCAAACATACCCTACCGGGGTCGGTGTGGCGGTACATAACCGGTGCTTCGAGAATGGATTGCTATGCCGGGCGGTGGCCGACAATATGGTGATGTCGCCCCCGCTGACGATTTTGGAATCGGAAATTGACTTGTTTATCGAGCGCTTGCGCAAGTCGATTACAGACGTTTTAGGCTGATCG
>JBFJMM010000198.1:0-4101 GCA_041633885.1 Porticoccaceae bacterium | reverse complement strand
ATATGCCCGAAGAGTAGTCGCGCAACGCGTCCCCGGGGGGCGCAACCTGACTGGTTTCCGCGGCGCCCGGTGGGGTGCGCCACCTCGCCTCCGGTTACTCCTGTTGGTTCGGATTTCTCTGGCGGGTCGCAATGTGCCCCGGCAGAGATATTTTTTTCCATCACATGATGTCAAGGGCTTTTCCGAGGGAAAGCATAGGATCGACGGGCCCCATTGTGTAAAATTCGCGCTTCATTTCGCCACGGCGTCCATACCATGTTTGATCAAAATCTGACTCTCGCCCAGTTCGACCCGGAAATATGGGGCTCTATTCAACAGGAAGAGCGTCGCCAGGAAGAGCATATCGAGCTGATTGCCTCGGAAAATTACACCAGCCCCCTGGTGATGGCGGCGCAGGGCACGGTACTCACCAACAAGTATGCCGAGGGCTATCCCGGCAAGCGCTATTACGGCGGTTGCGAGTATGTGGATCAGGCGGAGGAGCTGGCCATCGCGCGGGCGAAACAGTTGTTTGGCGCCGATTATGCCAATGTCCAGCCTCACTCCGGTTCCCAGGCTAACGCGGCGGTGTATCAGGCCCTGTGCCAGCCGGGGGATACGGTGCTCGGCATGAGTCTGGCGGACGGCGGTCATTTAACCCACGGCGCCAAGCCGAGTTTTTCCGGCAAAACTTATCACGCGGTGCAATACGGATTGGTGGCCGCCACCGGCGAGGTGGATTACGACCAGGTGGAAGCGCTGGCGCTGGAGCACAAACCAAAAATGATTATTGCCGGATTCTCCGCCTACTCGCGGGTCATGGACTGGCAGCGGTTTCGCGATATTGCCGACCAAGTGGGCGCTTACCTGATGGTAGATATGGCCCATGTGGCGGGTCTGGTGGCGGCGGGTTGTTATCCCAATCCGGTACCGGTGGCGGATGTCGTGACATCCACCACCCACAAAACCCTGCGCGGTCCCCGCGGCGGCATTATTCTGGCGCGGGCCAACCCGGATCTGGAGAAAAAATTTAACTCGGCAGTGTTCCCCGGCGGACAGGGTGGCCCCCTGATGCATGTGATTGCCGCCAAGGCGGTGAGTTTTAAAGAAGCGATGGGTGAGGAGTTCAAGGCCTACCAGGTGCAGGTGGTAAAGAACGCCCGCGCCATGGCCGCCACCTTTATAGCGCGCGGCATCGACATAGTTTCCGGAGGCACCGACAACCATCTGATGCTGGTCAACCTGATCGGCCGCGACTACACCGGGAAAGATGCCGACGAAGCGCTGGGCAACGCCAATATCACGGTCAACAAAAATGCAGTGCCCAACGACCCCCGTTCGCCCTTTGTCACCAGCGGCTTGCGGGTGGGCACGCCGGCGATTACCACCCGCGGATTCAAAGAGGCGGAAACCGTCGAGCTGACCCACTGGATGTGCGATGTGCTGGACGGCCTCGAGGCTGGTAAGCCCGAGCCGGTGATCGCCGAGGTCAAAGCGAAAGTTCTGGAAATTTGCCGACGCTTTCCGGTTTACCGCTAGTCGCGTGAGTCGTGTGAGTCGCGCGGAGCGAGTACGCGCGACTCGTTAGCCGCTTAAAAACCGAAGGAAAACCCTGCCACCAGGCGCTGGTCCACATCCGTCTGTCTGCCCTTGTGGTTTTCCACGACAGGCACGGCGTAGGACAGATAGCCACTCCAGTTGTCGGTCAGGGACAGGCGAATACCGGGTGCGAAATAAACCTTGGTGCCTCCCGAGTGTGTGTCGGCGACGCCAGCCACTTTATCCTTGCCGCGGGTTTCGCCGTTTAATTCGAGCACCAGATCCCAGCGCATGGCATTGTCATGCATGGTGGAATGATGGTCGTGGTGGTGTTGCCCCTGGTGTGTATGGGGCGCGGCCAGCCGATAGGTCAATGCGGCATTGTAGGACAGGGCATTGCCAATTTCCGCGCGCTGGGCACCGCCGGTGGTGGCGTGGTACAGCACATTGGCGTGCAGGTTTACCGCCGCCAGCCGCCTGCTGATCGCGAACCCGGCCAGGTAGTCGAGGGACCCGGAGCCCGGCTGGAACTCTGTTTCAAAGCGCTGCCCGCCACTGTCCTTTACATCGGTCTTGCCGGTGGGTGCCCTGATTCCGAACAACAGGGAAACGTCGGTCTTGCCGCCAGCGACAACCTGGTATTGCCCCAGTAGCAGCAAATCCCCAACACCGGACGATCCGCCATGGCGATGGGCCTCCGCGCCATGGTCATCGAGTTCGGCTTCCCTGATGGAGCGGCGCTCGATATAGGGTATTTGCAGGCTGGCGGTCAGGCGTTCGCTAATACCGTAGGCGATGGATGCCGTCGTTTTGGTCAGACTGTCCACGCTGTGCACGCCCTCCCGCCCATTGGCCGCGAAACGCTCGAGTTCCGCAGTGCTGAAACTATCGAAAGCGGTGTGTTCGGTACGCAATCCGGCGGACCATTGGCCCCCGGGAAGAACGGCTGCGGATACGGTGTTGATGGGCCCCGCACTGTCCGTACCAAAGGCCATGGAAGGATGATCCGCAAGAGCCGTCGTACTCAGCAACAAACCGCTGATAGCGGGCAACAGACGGCCAAGAAAATATGTGTTCATACCCTTACTAACTCCTCTGAAAAATATGGTCCGTGACGCGACGCGCTGGTTGTTCCAGCCGCGGGCACACGGGTGTTTATGGGTGCCGGGGCAGTGTATGCGCGGATGGATGGACATCCTGACGGCCCGACCGGTCAAGCAGGGGGCGCTAACTGACAGCGCCCGCCCCGCCGTGGCGGCAGAACTGGAGCTGGCGCGGGTGAAACCCCTTTACAACCCCAGTGCGCGCAGATCCAGTTTTTTCCCGGCCATTGGCGGACACCAGAAATAACCGCCGGTCACCGGGCGCGTGAAATTAAACAATGCATCGGTAACCCCATCTTCGCCGCCGATCATGCGGGTGAGCAGTGCTTCGTAGGCAGCGAAGGATTTGCCAAAAGCCACAAACACCAGCCCCGCTCGCTGGCCGTCGGCCCATGGCATGGAGCGTCTCAGAATAAATGCTTCGGGCGCAAAGCTTTCCTGAGCGGTGCGTTTGACGTGGGCGGATGCCGGTGCCGAGTCGAATTCCCGGTTATCCCGTTTGCGCCGACCAATGGTATTGTCCTGCGTCCGCTGTGACATGGCGTCGAAGGTGTCGAGATCGTGCACCCACTGCTGCACGGCAACCAAGCTG
This sequence comes from Porticoccaceae bacterium, assembly GCA_041633885.1. Taxonomy (GTDB): domain Bacteria; phylum Pseudomonadota; class Gammaproteobacteria; order Pseudomonadales; family Porticoccaceae; genus JBFJKD01. The sequence continues at coordinate 888 of JBFJMM010000198.1, read as the reverse complement.
CCGCCATCCAGTCCCGGGCCTGCGCCGCTGACGATCCCGGCGGCAACGGCTTGCTTGCCGGTGGGATTCTCCGTGCCGTCTTCGTATCCGGTCAAATCCTTGCCGCCCTGATACACAAACGCATCCAGGGTTTGCGCCGGCAAAAAAGTGGGTGCCAGGGCGCGTAACAGAGCGCGACTGTGGTGCACCAGGTCGCCCCGGTCGTCGCCGCGCAACCAGCACCACAGGGCGGATGGCGTGGAGGGGATGTCAAAACCCGGGCCCGACAGGCGTGGGAACAGCCGCAACCCCCTAATCTCGCTGTGCAGGGCTTGAGTCAGAGCCTGGCCAATACCCACTACCAGGGTCGAGCCATCGGCAAGTTTTGCCAGCGCTTTAAGCGTTGCTCGGGGATCGGTGTTGGGTGCGAGGTCAAACCAGTGGTAGCGGGAAAAGCGTGGCACGTCGGCCAGAATCCCGGATTGCGTGGCTGCGTTGGCGGTCGGCTGCTTTGTTTTGGTTCTTGCGGTGGACTTGCCGTTGGCCATGGTTTGCTCCAGTCAAATATTCAGCGGTGGTGGCTCGGCATGAGTTTGCCTAACAGTGTGCAGAGATAACAGTGTGCAGAGAACAAAGTGCCGTAAAAAGCGCGTGGTTTCAAGGGGGAGTCCAACCCGAGGGCCGTGAAGCGGTTGGTGTGAAGCGGTTGTTGTGAAGCGAGAGTCCAGGTTCAACTGTGCTAAAATTCGTGGCCTTTTCAGACGATTATTGGCCGTCGACCATGCACTGTCCCTTTTGCGGCAAAGATGACACCAAAGTAATCGACTCGCGCCTGGTCGCCGAGGGCGGCCAGGTGCGCCGTCGTCGCGAATGCGTGTCCTGCAAGGAGCGCTTTACCACCTATGAGTT
>JBFJMM010000197.1:0-4108 GCA_041633885.1 Porticoccaceae bacterium | reverse complement strand
TATTCAGCCCCTTGTTTTCCATGGCGCCCATATTGAAATCATCGACCGCAACGATCATGAATATATCGAGGTCGTATTCGCGCCCGTACACCTTCTCATCCCAGCGCATCGCCCGCTGCAGAGATTGCATGGCGTGCCCGCACTTATTCAGGTCTTTCGCCTCCACAAATATTTTGAGGGACACCTTACGCCCGCTCAGTGTTGTAAACGAATCCTCCAGGCACTCGAGATCACCTGCTACCATGGCAAACAAATAGGCGGGTTTTTTGAACGGGTCGTGCCAGGTGACCCAGTGCCGGTCACCGGGCAGATCGCCGCTGGCCTGCGCGTTACCATTCGCGAGCAGTACCGGATAGCGACCCTTGTCAGCTATGATCGTGGTGGTGAACTCAGACATGACGTCCGGCCGATCGAGATAGTAAGTAATTTTGCGAAAACCCTCCGCCTCGCATTGAGTACAGTACATACCCCGCGACTGGTACAGACCTTCCAGGGAGGTATTGTCCCGGGGGTTTATCGTCACCGTGGACGTCAACTGAAAATTATCCGGTACCCGATAGATGGTCAGCGACTCCCCGTCAACGGCGTACTCGTCCTCGGCGAGGACGCGATCGTCAACAGCCAACGCCTGCAAACTGAGTTGCACGCCGTGCAACACAAGTTCGCTGCCCGTTTTTTCTGCGGCCGGATTGCGGCGGATAGTTAACCGCGCATCCACCCGCGCTTGTGTTTCGTGCAGATCGATCGTGAGTGCCGTGCCAGTGATTAAAAACTGCGGCGGGCGATAATCCTGTAAATAAATTGTCGCAGGTTGAGATCCAGCTTCCATCATGTTACGACTTCCATAAAACTGTGTACCCTGTCATCGTCACAACGCTTACAGGGTAACTTCGAGGTGATAGGCGGTGTACTTACGTAAATTAATGACTCCCGTGTCCAATATCAGGTACTGGCCCTTGATACCCAACAGAGCGCCTTCCACCAGCGGTTGCTTGTCCAGATTCAAACTTGCTACCTTGTCGGGATACTCGAGAACCGGGTAGACAATATCCAGAGGCTCCTGGTCTGCCAGTTTTTGCACAGCAGTCAGACCAAAACGTTTATCCAGCTCCTGCAATTGCGCGGCGCAACGGGTAAACAGGTCGTCGCGAACGCCGGACAGATCCACTTCTTCCGGCGCACCTTTCAACATGGCCCGCCAGTTGGTTTTATCCGCCACGTGCTGACGAAAAATATCTTCCACCAGCCCGGACTGATAACGGGTCTGTACTCGCGCGATGGGCAAGGCCTGTGCGGCCCCCTGATCGATCCAGCGCGTCGGTATCTGACTGGCGCGGGTAATTCCCACCTTGATGCCGGAAGAGTTGGCCAGATAGACCACATGATCGGTCATGCAATACTGCTCGCCCCAGCCCGGTTCGCGACAGGTGCCCTGGGCGTAATGACATTTTTCCGGACTCATGATGCAGCTGTCGCAGCGGGCCAACGCTTTGAAACAGGGATAGCAGTAACCCTGATTAAAACTTTTGTTACTGCGCCGACCACAGTGAGTGCAATGAATTTCGCCGCGATACCGCAGGCGTATCGTTTTGCCGAGGTGTTGGTTGAGCGCTACGCGCTGCTCGTCCAGTACCAACTCATAACGCACCGGAGCCCCGTGCTCAACGGCCATTTTGTCGAGATGCCCACTATAAGTTGTGCCCATGCTCAGTGACGCCACTGCAGCGGTTGCCCGGCGCCAGCATTTTCGCCGACCGCTTCCCCGCCATCATCGGCCCTTATCGCGCTTGCGCCGCCAGCGACGCTCTCAACCTTAGGCGGAAGATAACCCACCCGTTCGCTTACCGGTTTATGTTCGGCATCGTACGCAATCACCGCCTGCAAGCACAGGGCCCGTTGCTCCGCGGTTAAGGATCTACCATCCGGCCAGCGTCCCAGTTCGATAGCGCGACAAAGACTGGCGTAAATCTGCGGCGTCAGTGAGCGGAGCAATTTATGTAAATCCATGTCTTCGTCCAGAAAAATAAAACGAGTGCCAGCGACCAATCAGGTGTGCCGTGGTCCGCCGATACTCGTTAATCCACCCCATACCAGACCCACCACCAGACCCGCGACGTGTGCCCCATTGGCGATGCTGCCAGGAATGAAAAAATCGACGATGCCCACCAGACACAGCAACAGCCACACCAGCATCAATACAATAATCCCTCTGGGCAGTGCCAGAGCCGGATGCGGCACCCGTTGCTGGCGAATCCAGATACAGCCCAGCAGTCCGTAAATGACGCCGGACAACCCGCCAAACAGAGACGGCCCGGACCACAGGTACTGTCCCACGTTGGCCCCGACGGCCAATATCACGAATAACGTCAAAAAACGTCGACTGCCATCGACCAACTCCAGCCGTCGCCCAAATTCCCACAACCATAGGGCGTTAAATACCAGGTGAAACAGACCGAAGTGCAAAAACGTCGGCGTGAGTACGCGCCAATACTCGCCGCGCCGATAGCTTTCGTTGAGGCTAATAAAACCCAGCGTGGACCCATTAACTTCCACAAAATCCTGAAAGGTAAGCCAATGCAGCCAGTCCGGGACCCAGCGCGCCACAAGGGCACCGACAACCGCCAGCGTCAACCCCAGGAATACCACTGGGAAGCGAATCGCGAAGCCCGCCACACGGGACACCGCAACGGCGCCGGACGAGCCCCCCAAATCCGTTTCCACCTCCCCCTGTAATAGGGCGAGTACCGTCGCCATATCCCGTTCGTTGGTCAGCCACATCACCTGTTCCGCGCCCTCCACCACCAATCGGCAGGGAATGCCGCGACGCTCAAGTTCCCGCAACAGGGGCTGCAAGTCTCGCTCCAGGGGAAACCCGGCAACGCGCGTCCAGTTGACTGTGTCTACCATCGGGACCTCAGCCCGGCTCTTCGTCGCGCAACGAGTCGAGACGACTCCCCCAGCCGAGTTTCGAGCGGCACACTTCGTAAAAATTATGGTCCGCCGGGTGAATCAAGCGCAGCGGCGGCGCCAACTTGCCGATGTGAATAATGTCCCCCGGTTCGGTAATGATCTCCTGCTGGCCGTCACAGGTAACCCGCGGGTGCAGCTCGTTGCGGGTACCGACACGCACTTCCACTTCACTGTCACCACTGATAACAATGGGGCGGCTGGTCAGGGTATGGGGGTTCATCGGCACCAGCACAATGGCATCCAGCTTGGGATGCATGATGGGCCCCCCGGCGGACAGCGCATAGGCCGTCGAACCGGTCGGGGTGGATACAATCAGGCCATCGGAACGCTGGCTGTAGACAAAGTCACCGTCGATGTACAGCTCAAACTCCATCATGCGCACCGACTGACCAGGGTGCAGCACCACATCGTTCAGGGCGATACCACGACCAATTGCAGCTCCATTTCGGGTCACCAGCATTTCCAGTAAAAAGCGCTCGGTAACCCGATAGTCACCGTCCAGCACCCGCGCCACCCGGATTTCCATATCCTCCGGCAGAATATCCGTTAAAAATCCCAGTCGCCCCCGGTTTACCCCAAGTAGCGGCACCCCATAACCCACCAGATCCCGCGCACCACTCAACATACTGCCGTCGCCGCCCACCACAATCACCAGGTCGACATCTTTGGCAAAGTCGCCATCCTCGCTAACGGTCACGTCCCCGCGGTTCAGCAGCGCCGCAGTGTTGGGTTCGAGTACCACGGTAACGCCGCGCCCGTGCAAAAAATCCACCAGGTGCGCGAGACTGTCCAGCACCTGGGGATGTTGCAGGCGGGCGAGCACGCCGACGCGCCGAAAATGTGCCATTGGCTTTACCGCAAAAACGACTGACGGCTGATTATACACAAGCAAACCCCCACTTCGCCCACGGGGCGGCACAGATCAGAGGCAACTTCGGGATTACCCAGAATACAATGTCAGGGAGGCAAATAAGTCGGGTCGCGACCCTGGGAAACAACTGACTGACCGGAAAAACTGGAGGGGACGCTAACTGGTGAGGACGCTTTGGGACGTTGCAAATGGCGGACCGGACGGGACTCGAACCCGCGACCTCCGGCGTGACAGGCCGGCATTCTAACCAGCTGAACTACCGGTCCG
>JBFJMM010000196.1:0-4113 GCA_041633885.1 Porticoccaceae bacterium | reverse complement strand
GGGGTGATTACCGCCTCCACGGATGAAATTTGCGCGGCGATCAAGGATATTTTCGACGATACCCGGTCCATCTGCGAGCCCGCCGGGGCGCTGGCCGTAGCCGGGCTGAAAAAACACGTGGAACTAACTGGCTGCAGCGGGCAAACCCTGCTGGCCATTGACAGTGGCGCCAATATCAATTTTGACCGGTTGCGCTATATCTCCGAACGGACGGAAATCGGCGAAAAGCGCGAAGCGATTATCGCTGTCACTATTCCCGAAAAGCCCGGTAGTTTTCGCCGTTTCTGCGCAGCCCTTAGTCAGCGCATGGTGACCGAGTTCAATTACCGCTACGCCGACCATCGCGAGGCGCATATTTTTGTCGGTGTGCAGGTGGTTTCCGATCAGGATCGCGAGGCGTTGGTCAAAGATTTGGTCCACAAGGGTTATCGGGTGGTGGATATGACCGATAACGAAATGGCCAAATTACATATTCGTTACATGGTCGGCGGGCGCGCTCCCGAAATCGACGACGAGGTGGTGTACCGGTTTGAGTTTCCAGAGCGCCCCGGTGCGCTCTCGGGATTTCTGGGGAAGCTGGGGGGGCGCTGGAATATCTCGATGTTCCATTACCGCAACCACGGCGCCGCCTATGGCCGGGTGCTGGTGGGCCTGCAGGTGCCACCCGGGGAGCGGCGCGAAGTCCCCCTGTTTCTCGACGCCATGCACTATCGTTATCGCGAGGAATCGAATAACGACGCCTACCGGTTTTTCCTGAGTTAGCCCCCTGCTGCGCAGCTCACGGGTTTTGTAATTCGCCGAGGTGGCGAATTTGCACGGCGTCGATACCAGGTCCACTCAGGGTGTCGGAGATCACGACCACCTTATCCGTTAGTGCAAACTCTTTTCTGGCGAGCAAAAGCCTCGCGGCTTCGCACAGAATCTGTTCGGGTGCTGCGTGGTAGTCGATCAAAAAGCTCAGCACGTTGCGATTCAGGACCAGTTGACGCTGAATCTGCGCTGTAAATGTAAAGGCGCAGATCACCGGCGTTTGCGGGTGGCAGTTGGTCAGGTAGTTGGCCATGCGGCCGGCTTTGGTGGGCACGATAATCGCCTTGGCGCCGATGGATTCGGCCAGTTTCACGGCTGCCGCGGAGATCTCCTGTTTGTCTGTGTCCAGTTGCAGATGGTCGGTGAACAGTAATCCACGGCTGTTTTCTATCGAGCGGGCGATACGGTCGAGGGTTTCCACGCAGCGCACCGGGTATTTGCCGATGGTGGTTTCCGCGGACAGCATGATGGCGTCAGCTTCCTCGTAAACGGCGTTGGCCACGTCGGTTACCTCGGCGCGGGTTGGCGTCGGGTTTTCGATCATCGATTCCAGCATATGGGTTGCGACAATAACCCGACGACCCTGAATGGCGCATTGCCGAACGATGCGCCGCTGGACCCGGGGCAGGACCTCGAGGGGTATTTCCACCCCCAGGTCACCCCTGGCCACCATGATGCCGTCGGCGGCGTCGATGATGGATTCGAGGTTGGTCAGCCCTTCCTGGTCCTCTATTTTGGCAATGACCCTGATATTGCTGCCATTTGTGTCTAAAATATGTCTTAGTTCGTCGATATCACTTTTATTTCGAACAAATGAGAGTGCGATAAAATCCGCGCCGGACGCGATTGAAAACGCGATATCCCTTTTGTCTTTTTCAGTAATTGCCGGCAAATTCACGCGTATTCCCGGCAAATTTACGTGTCTTTTACTTTTCAGGACGCCGCCATCGATTACCCTGCAGGTCATAACGGGAGGGTTTTTCTCCAGTACTTCCAGATTAATCAGGCCATTATCCACGGTGATTTTGTCCCCCACCCCCACATCGTGGATCAGATCCGCGTAATTAATCTGGATGGAGCTGGCTTCGACGTCCCCGGCGCCCCGGGCCACCACCGAGACAATGTCCCCGGTATTGAGGTTGAGGTCGTTGGCGCGATCGCCGGTGCGAATCTCTGGCCCCTGGGTGTCCACCAGAATGGCGATGGGGTGATTGAGGGTCTGGTTGAGAGTTTGAATGGCCGCGATGACCGCCGCATGGGATGCGTGATCCCCGTGTGACATATTCAAGCGCGCGATATTCATACCTGCTTTGGCCAGCTGCCGGAGCATATCCGGGGAGCTGGTGGCCGGTCCGATGGTGCAGATAATTTTGGTTTTTCTCATAGGGGTTTCGTGTGCCTGGCCAGTGAATTAATCGCCGGGGGTGTCATGCCGTCCGACTCGCGCGAATGAGTTCTGTTTCAGTCGCGACCATATGCAGTGGTACATCCCAGGGCGCGCGGGTTAGCGCACCTACCTCCTGACAGCTGTGGGCAAGACCAACCAACAACGGTTTTTGCGTCTTGCTGGCACCCGTGTGCGCAAGGCTGCGGTCGTAGTAGCCTCCCCCCATGCCGAGCCGGGTGCCGCTGCGATCAAATGCCACCAGGGGCAGGAAAATAATATCCAGTGTCCAGGTCGGCGCGATGTGGTTGCGGGTAAGTCGAGGTTCGGCAATGCCGAAGCGATTTATCACCAGCGGCGCATCCGGGTCATAGCGCACGAAGTGCAGTCGATTTTGTCCGGTCGGGTGAACCACCGGCAAATAGCAGGTTTTACCCCCCTGCAGGCAGTGTTCCATCAGGGTGGTGGGGTCGATTTCACCGTCGTTGGGCACATAAAAGGCGAGTCTTCTGGCCCGTTGATACTGGGGCAGTCGCGACACAATATCGAACAGCCCATGGCTAGCGCGTGCTTGCTGGCTCTGGGTAAGCGTTCGTCTGAGTTCGCGGAGATCCCGGCGCAGTGGCAGCTTCATGTGTGACCGGTGGTCTGGCTGGAGGGATTTGCCATGGAGTTACATTCCGTGGCTCGAAAAAGGCCCCAAAGTGCCGCTGTCAAAGTGGCCCTGAACCCAACGGCTCAAGGTGGGAACTTCCGTGATACATCAGGCTTTCCGTCGAGCGGATATGCACAACAGCACCACGGGAAACTCCCGGTTTAGTGTTATCGGCTCAAGAACTTTTTGACTGGCCAACACCCCAGGGTGGCTGAATTATAGCCCAGGGCAGCGCCCGACGGGAAATCCCTACTCGGCAGAGGGTCGCTCCAGATCGTTTAACACCTTCGTCAGTTTACGATCGAGACGTTTGAGCTCGCGTTGGCTGCTGTCGTCCGCGCGGGTACGGGATTCCGCCGTCATCAGGTCGTAGGCCAGATTAAGTGCTGCCATAACGGCGATGCGTTCCAGCCCGATCACGTTGCCGGACTTGCGGATATCGCGCATACGGGTGTCCAGCAGACGCGCGGACTGGGTCAGGGCACCTTGCTCATCGGGCGGGCAATGTACCTGATACTCCTTGTCGAGGACTCGAATGGTGACGGTATCGGTATTGGTATTGGCCACGGCCAGTTACCCTTCCGTGCCGAGGTTTTTCAGTCGTGCGATCATACTCTCGACCCGCGCCCGGGCCAGGTCATTTTTTTCCAGCAGTCGATTGCGATCCCGTACGAGCACCGTTTCCCGCTCGCGCAGGGCGAGGTTCTCCTGTTTCAGGCGCTCACTCAGGGCGATCAGATGATCGATCTTTTGCTCCAGAGAATTGATGGATTCGTCGCTCATTGTTGTTTTGCTGTATCTGCCGTTGGTTAACTATATTGTTCCGCGTGGAGGGGGTCAATCATGTTCAGGCAATTTCGAGAAACAATACCTTAGCATAACAATTAAAAAAGATTTTCATAGATTACCCTGGTTGGGATGAAGTTCGCCGTCGGGGGGTGGTAGGATAACCATTTTGCGATACAGAATGTTCCCCGATGACCTTCGATGCACTCGCCATCCGCTTGCTGCCAACCGGGACACTCACCAGTCCGGCGGAACTGCACGGCATGTTCTGCGGTCGGCTGTGCGGGGGGCAGCAGCTCACACCAACGGGCCTGGTTGGTGCCGCGAGCGAAGCCCTGCACATCGACAAAACCCTTGCACAACCGCTGATGCAAACCCTGGTGGACCTGAATACCCTGATTTTGAATGAATTGCGGGGCAGCGAGTTTATTTTTCAACCGTTGTTGCCGGACGACGACGAAACCCTGGACATTCGCGC
>JBFJMM010000195.1:0-4134 GCA_041633885.1 Porticoccaceae bacterium | reverse complement strand
GAACACCATAAGCTGAATCTTGACCACTTCCTCCCACTGTTTCCACACTTCGTCCACGTTAATGCCGAAAAACGACGTTACCGTCATCCACACTACGAACAGCACCAGCGTTACCGTCACCGGCGTCCAAGGAATTTTTTTCGGTTCGCGTGATACAAGCAAGCCAATCAGAGTCGGCACCGCCACCATGAGCGCCGCCGGCAGGGTCTGCGCGAACCCCCAGGTCAAGCGATGCGGGTTCATATAGCCCACCCACGACCAGGCCAACACGCCCACATGCGGGCGCGTAAAGCAGCGGGGAATAAGGCCAACCAGAATGGCCGTGACCAGGATGTCTCTCATAGTCTCAATGTCCCAGACACATTTCAGCTCGCTTACTCACAGACGGCGGCACCTTCCACAGAATTCCTGCCTGGCCGATCCTGGCTTGTGATGCCCTCTCAAGGGATGGCGACCATGAAGGCACAGCTGAGCGCCAACCTCCGGCCATCAATGGCGCACCAGTAAACAGGCAGCCACTGCTCGCCACAACTGGACATTGGTGGGTGCGTAGCGCAGACCGAGCATGCCCACCGCCATGCCCCGCCCGTAGCGTCCGACGCCGCGATAATGGCGCACATCCATCAGACTGCTTCTGCCGATGGCGGTGGCCAGCGCCCGTCGCCAGGGCCGAAATTCGACCCGACGGCGCAAATCCCGAAAAACCCGCACGTCCCAGAGCCCGGGCGGTTTGCCGTCGTTGGTCTCGCTACCCAGACGCTGGCGATACGCTGTCAACACAGCCGGCACATGGTACAGATCCGTCACCCGAGCCAGGCGCAGCCACAGGTGCACATCCTCGGCATTGAAAAACCGTTCGTCAAAGCCGCCCACTTCCTCGAACGTGTCCCGGCGAACGACAACCGAGCTCGGATTGACAACCACCTCGCCCTCAACAATCGCGGCGACGGGATTGCGCAGACACAGACCGCCACGCACCCGGCGCGCGCCGGCATAGGCCGGCCGTTCGCTGAGCATTACGTCCCGCACCTCACCGGCCTGGTCCTCGAACACCAGCCGAAAATCCCCGGTCACCCAACGTGCCTCGGCATTGGTCGCGAGCAACTCCCAACGCCGCGCCAATGACCCGGCCAACCACCAGTCGTCAGCATCCAGAAACGCCAGCCAGCGACCGCGCGCATGGCGCACGGCACAGTTGCGCGCCGGTCCCGGCCCGCGCGCGCCGTCGTTGGCCACTACCCGCACCTGCGTATGGCACCGGGCGAGGTCGGCCAGCACGGCGGGTGTGCTGCCGTCGTCGCTGCGGTCATCGGCAATCACGATTTCCAGCTCGAAACCGGCCAACACTCCGGTTTGTTCCAGCACCGACGCCACGGCCTGACCGATGTACGGGCCGGCATTGTGGCAGGGGATGATGACGCTCAGTTCCATCGGCACGCTTGCACCAGCACGCCTTACGGCCGCCGCGCCATCGCCGCCAACAGCGTGCGCCACAGCCGGCCGTCAGTGGGTGCGTACCGCAGGCCCTGCAGGGCGGTAACCGCGGCATCGCGGAATTGCCCATTGCGCCGGTAGCGCCAGGAATCCTGCACACAACCCTGCACGATGCGGGTCGCAAACTTGCCCCGTACTGCCCGAAAACGCGGTTCGCCGTACAGATCGGCATGGCAGCGCATATCCCAATAATTCTGCGGCCGGCCGCTGTTGGTTTCACTGCCCGCCCGGCGGCGGTAAACCGACAGCATTTGCGGCACGTGGAACAAATCAGTATCCGCCGACAGCCGCAGCCACAAATGCAAATCCTCTGCATTCCATAGGCGTTCGTCGAAAGCTCCCACTGCCAGAAACAGCTCCCGAGACACCCATGTCGAGGACGTGTGCAGAGCCAGTTCGTTGGCGGGAATACCGACCGGTTGCACCCAGCGCAGCCCCCCACCAACTGGCTGCGCTCTAGCCAGCACCGCTTCATCGGCGAAGGCGATATCCACCACCCGGCCCGGCTGCTGGGTGCCGGGGTCGTAGACGATACGGTACGCGCCCACCACCCACTGCGCATCCGGATTGGCGGTGATCAACTCCAGGCAGCGCGCCAGCGCCCCGGGCAACCACCAGTCGTCGGCGTCCAGAAACGCCAGCCAGCGACCGCGCGCATGGCGCACGGCACAGTTACGCGCCGGTCCCGGCCCGCGCGCGCCGTCGTTGGCCACCACCCGCACCTGCGTATGGCGCCGGGCAAGCTCGGCCAGCACGGCTGACGTGCTGCCGTCGTCACTGCGGTCGTCGACAATCACGATTTCCAGCTCGAAACCCGCCGGAAATCCGGTCTGTTCCAGCACCGACGCCACGGCCTGGCCGATGTACGGGCCATCGTTGTGGCATGGGATGATGACGCTCAGGTCCACTGGAACGGCCTATCCTTCTGACTACTATAGAAACGCTGGGTCGCAAACTCAGCCGCCGTCCTCACCGGGCACCACGCAGAACCATTCCCGAACCCCCTTACCACTGCCCGCTCCATCTGCCATTAGGGCAACACGAAAGCGACCCCCCTTGCACGTTCCATGGCCATCGTATTCAATCCGTAACAAACCTTATCATCAAGCTGCTCTATCCAAGTGGCAAGAATTTCCCCATCCCTGCAGACCACCGGAGATAGTTAAGTTTCTCTCCGAGCGTAAAAATCCCGCTAGGACTGAGCTATCGACTCCTGAGAGTTCCTGTTTAGAACATGAAAAACCGATAACCCGCTCCAACATCGAGCTCCGCCTCGTCAAGTACCGCCCCAGGGTTCCTGCGTGATGCCGTTCCAGAATAACTTTTTCCCAAAGCTAGGTTCAACAAACCATTGGCTGAACTTTACTGATTTCTTTTCATACACTTCCCATAGAATTTTTTTATGAGTTCCCTTAGCAACGCCCTGCGATGACGCCACACTGCCGACAATAACCCCTCAGTACCTCCCGGCGATGCGGGAAGTTCCGCCAGATACCTGACTGCCTTCTTTGCACGATAGCGAAAGATCACTGTTTCCAGCGCTCCGACTAGGCCAGCGTGGCTGCCCTGTTGTTTCAAAAGAGTGAGATTCTCTTCCGCGTGATAAAAGACTAAGTCGCTTGGTAACTCCACCTCGGCCACCACTACCGGGTCAAGCTTGTTTTTGAACGCCGCACAACCTCCCAGCGCCCCAACCAACTCCAAACCAATCATCGTACGAATGCACTTCTCACAATGCCCACAATTATATGCATCCCCAGGATTTTTCCAGCAGACGCGCAAGAAACGAAGCGCCGCCGGATCGTTGGCAACAAGAGTGAGTTTCTCCGCCCGCGATGCCTCGGCTCCGTCATGAACAATGGATACCTCCTCCGTACTCCATAATGGATCCAATAACGGATGCGAGCCACACGGATCAAGATGCGCATAACTTTCCGACGACGGAATTAATACTTTGTTGACCACCCCCCCCAAAAACACCCCAACCGCGGCTAGTGCAGGTCCAAACTGGTAATTAGGCCAGGAAACATAAGGATCGGTGAATTCGCGGCAATTCGTTTCCACTTCCAGTAGCGGTTTGTCTAACGATCTAGCCCATTCCTGCAAGGATTTAGAAACCCCCTCTCGTAACCTCAACTGATGGAGTCTGATATCGAATCCATGTACCAGAATAAGGGCCGATATCTCATTAAGATGCCTATAAACACTGAATGACGAGTCCACTCCGCCAGAAAAAAAAACCGCCACACCCTCTGCCTTCCCATCGGCTATCTCTACGCGAGGGGTCGCTACAATCGCAATCTTCTTAAGATCGGAATCCCATTTTCTGTAGATGTCTTGAACGGTATCCGCTGCGCAAAGAAGTTGCGGAGAAACCGGCGATTTCATTACCAAGGGCAGTCCGAGCTTCATCGCGGTAGTCAAACAAACGATCAGAAATGGGTCACCTCCCCGCGACGACAAACTATGCTCCGGACCTCGAAAATATATCTCGAATTCTCTTCCAGGGACCCGCACAATAGCCGAGAGCGTGCCTTGGTTTCCCTGGCGTTCTACACGGTAGCTTTCGATTGTTAACGCGTTCTTAGCTTGGCCCTCAAACATGTTTGCCTCCAAACAGCATCAAGCCAATGGCAGTCT
>JBFJMM010000194.1:0-4145 GCA_041633885.1 Porticoccaceae bacterium | reverse complement strand
CCGGAAATACTCGCCCACCTCGAAGACGGACTGGTGACGGTGCGGCCCATTGCGGGCACCCGCCGCCGCGGCCGCGATGAGGCCGAAGACTTGGCGCTGGAGCGGGAATTGCTGGCCGATCCCAAGGAAATTGCCGAGCACCTGATGTTGATCGACCTCGGACGCAACGATGTGGGACGGGTGGCGCGTACCGGTACCGTAAAGTTGACGGAAAAAATGATTGTCGAACGGTTTTCCCATGTGATGCATATTACCTCCAATGTTACCGGCGAAGTGGAACCAGGCACTACGGCGATCGATGTGCTGCGCGCCACACTGCCGGCGGGCACGCTCAGTGGTGCCCCAAAAATTCGCGCCATGGAAATTATTGATGAAGTGGAACCCGTCAAACGCGGTATCTATGGCGGGGCGGTTGGCTATTTGGCCTGGAATGGCAATATGGATACCGCCATCGCGATTCGCACCGGGGTGATTAAGGACGGCATATTGCATGTGCAGGCTGGTGGCGGGGTGGTCGCAGACTCGGTGCCGCAACTCGAGTGGCAGGAAACCATGAACAAGGCTCAGGCGCTGTTTCGCGCAGCGGCCATGGTTGTGCCGGAAGACAGGTCATCGGGGGACGTGCCGTGATACTGATGATCGACAACTACGACTCTTTCACCTACAACGTGGTGCAGTACCTGTGCGAACTCAAGGCGGAGGTAAAGGTGGTGCGCAACGACGAGGTGTCGATTGCGGATATCGAGGCGCTGGCGCCCGCTAAAATTGTCATTTCACCGGGTCCGTGCACGCCCAATGAGGCGGGAATTTCCGTCGCCACCGTCAGCGCGTTTGCCGGACGCATACCCCTGCTGGGCATCTGTCTCGGTCACCAGAGTATCGGTCAGGCATACAGTGGGAAGATTGTGCGGGCGCGGCAGGTGATGCACGGCAAGACCTCCATGATTCACCACACCGGGCTCGGCGTATTCAGGGGGTTGACGAATCCGTTTGAGGCAACTCGCTACCACTCTCTGGTTATAGAGAAGGCGAGCCTTCCGGCCTGCCTGGAAGTGACCGCGTGGACCGAGACTGAACATGGCGAAGTGGACGAAATCATGGGTATCCGTCACCGCGAGTACCCGCTGGAAGGCGTGCAGTTCCATCCGGAATCCATACTAACCCAGCACGGTCACGACCTGCTGCGCAATTTCCTGGAAAGCTGACTGACACATGGATATTCAACAGGCGATCGCCCGAGTGATCGAGAACCGGCATCTGCTACAGGATGAAATGGTCGCGGTGATGCGCCAGATTATGACCGGCGGCGCGACACCCGCGCAGATTGCCGGATTTATCGTCGCATTGCGCATGAAGGGCGAAACCATCGACGAGATCAGTGCCGCCGTTCAGGTGATGCGCGAGCTGGTCACGCCGGTGCATGTAGAAGGCGAACACCTGGTGGATATCGTCGGTACCGGGGGCGACGGCGCAGGCCTGTTTAACATTTCGACGGCCAGCGCCTTTGTGGTGGCGGTGGCGGGGGGGCAGGTGGTCAAGCATGGCAACCGCGCCGTCAGTAGTGCCAGCGGTAGCGCGGATCTGGTGGAAGCGGCTGGCATTCGTCTCGATTTGACCCCCGCTGAAGTGGCGCGCTGTGTGCGCGAGGTGGGAATCGGTTTTATGTTTGCGCCAGCGCATCACAGCGCCATGAAGTACGCCGCTGGTCCGCGCAGGGAGCTGGGGGTGCGCACCCTGTTTAATATTCTCGGGCCGATGACCAATCCAGCGGGGGCGCCCCACGCGTTGATCGGGGTGTTTAATCCGGCCCTGTGCAGACCCGTCGCAGAAGTGCTGGGGCGGCTGGGCGGCAAGTGTATCCTGGCGGTTACGAGTGCGGAGGGTCTCGATGAGATAAGTCTCGCCGGTGCGACCCATGTGGCGGAATGGAACGATGGAAGCCTGCGCGAGTACCAGATCACCCCCGAACAATTCGGTGTAGCACGCCAGAGCCTGGAAGGGTTGACGGTCACCGGCGCCGCGCAATCCCTGACCCTGATTCGCGATGCCCTCGGTAAGCGGCGCACGGCAGCCGGTAACAAAGCGGCGGATATCATTGCGCTTAATGCCGGCGCGGCCATTTATGCGGCGCGTCTGGCCGACGACCTGCAGGAGGGCGTGGCGCTGGCCCAGGATGCCGTAGTCAGCGGTCTGGCCGGCGAGAAAATGGACGAAATGGCGGCGTTTACCGATTGCCTTCGGGACGGGACACAGTAATCATAGCCACGTGGTAGAAAACGTATGACGATCTCAGCGGTGTCATCTGCACCCACCATCTTAAAAAATATTCTGGCCCGCAAGGTGGAGGAAGTGGCGGAGCGTAGCGAGACTACGCCTCTCGCGATTTTAAAGGAACGTGTAGCCGCGCAGGCGCCGCGCCGGGATTTTACGGCCGCCCTGGCGACTAAAATAGCCAGCGGCAAGCCGGCTGTTATCGCCGAAATTAAAAAGGCGTCACCGAGTAAGGGTCTGATTCGTGAGGATTTCGACCCCGTAAAAATAGCGCGCAGTTACGAAAAAGGCGGCGCGGCCTGCCTTTCGGTACTCACCGATGTGGATTTTTTCCAGGGCAGCGACGAATTTTTGAAACAGGCCAGAAGCGCCACCCATCTGCCGGTGCTGCGCAAAGATTTTATTATTGATCCCTATCAGGTGTACGAGGCGCGCGCCCTCGGTGCGGACTGCATTTTATTGATCGTCGCCGCGCTGGACTCGTTGGCACTGAGGGCGTTGTATGACCTGGCGGTGGCCATCGGCCTGGATGTCCTTATCGAGGTCCACGATCAACGTGAGCTGACCACGGCGTTGACCCTGGGCACCCGGTTAATTGGCATTAATAATCGCAATTTGCATACCTTTCACACATCCCTGGAGACAACCTTCAGCCTGCTCCACGACATTCCCGAAGACCGCATCGTGATCAGTGAGAGCGGTATTCACACGGTGGACGATGTGCTGGCGTTGCGCGGCCATGGCGTCAATGGATTTCTGGTCGGCGAAGCATTGATGCGTGCGGCCAACCCGGGGCGCCGCTTGATGGAAATGTTTAACTGAAGGCGGTGATAGTTCCCCAGCGGTATGCGGGACAAGCAGTGTTGCGATAACGGGCATGACATTGTTGGCGGTGCGATCTAAACATCGGCACAGAGAAATAAATTGCGCCCGCGGCCGGGTGCCAGGCTAACGGGTGCCGAACACCACCATGGTTTTACCCTTAACTGAAACGAGCCCCTGATCCTGCAGAATTTTCAGGACGCGGCCTACCATTTCCCGGGAGCAGCCCACGATGCGTCCGATTTCCTGTCGGGTGATCTTGATCTGCATGCCATCCGGATGGGTCATGGCATCGGGCTCTCTGGATAAATCCAGCAGGGTGCGCGCGACGCGGCCGGTAACGTCGAGAAAGGCGAGGTCGCCCACCTTGCGTGTGGTATCCCGCAGGCGTTGCGCCATCTGTTTGCTGACCGCGTACAAAAACTCCGGATGTACGTTGGCCAGCTCCAGAAATTTACTGTAGTGAATTTCACCCACGTCGCACTCGGTTTTTGCGCGAATCCAGGCGCTGCGATCCTCCTGCTCGAACAGGCCCATCTCGCCGAAAAAATCGCCGGGATTGAGGTAGGCGACGATCATTTCACGGCCGTCATCGTCCTCTATCAATACGGTCACCGAACCCTTGATGATGTAGTACAGGGTATCCCCGCTATCACCGGCATAGATCAGGGTACTTTTGGCCGGATAACGGCGTCGATGGCAGTGGGCGAGGAATTCTTCAAAGTTCTGGATATGGGGTGTTATGGGCGATAGGGTCAAGGCGCTTCTCCACTGTGCTCTTGTGTGGCACGGCAATTATCTATGTTTATCCGCCGCTAGTGGTGTAGTTTGCCTCAGATGCGCGAAAATGCAACCGTTCCGTCCGGCCGCTCCCGCGATATGGTAGTCTTGCGGGCGAATTTAGAGGAGGTGTTATGGAAGCGACGGTCAAGTGGGTTGAAAACGCCATGTTTCTGGGCGAATCCGGCAGTGGACACGCGGTAGTGATGGATGGACCCCAGGATCACGGCGGTAGAAATATGGGTGTGCGGCCGATGGAAATGTTGTTGCTG
>JBFJMM010000193.1:0-4161 GCA_041633885.1 Porticoccaceae bacterium | reverse complement strand
GCCACGCCCGACAGTGCCGCGGAAGATGATTTTTTAATCGACGACGATTTTGATCCGGGGAACCTGGATGACGACAGGGTTCCTTCCCCCGAGCGCTCCGCGGCGGATGGGTCCGCCCCGCCGAACAGCCCCCAACAGGAAAGTATCCCCGCAGCGGAGACGCCACCCGACACCTTTGCACTGCCTCCGGAATCCCTACACCTTCCGGTGTGGTTGCAGGACGCCCGCCAGCCAGCGGAAATCACCCAGGACGAATGGCTGGCGACAGGCGATAAAGAGACGCCGGTTGAATCCAGTGGTGTGCAGCCCGACAGCTTTGAATCACCCTCGAAACGCAACTCGCTCCCTGCCTCTTATGCTGGCAACGCCGACGAGGAAGTAGAACCCGACCCCTACGCGGATCTGGGCGCCACCGCGGCGGTGGCGTTTGACGACGGCGAAATTACGCCAACCAGAGCCGATGTGCGCGTACCGCCACTTTTGCTAAAAACTGGGATCTTGCTCCTTGGCGCTCTCGCCCTGCTGATGCAATACATTTACTTCAACGTCGACGTCCTGGGCAAACAGGTTACCCAGAGGCCCTGGCTGGAAAAATTTTGCCGGGTGACAGGATGTGATTTGCCAACCCTCAAGGACAACAGCCTCATACGCAGCAGTGATCTGGTGGTACGCACTCACCCAGGCGCCGCCGGTGCGCTGCTGGTGAGCGCGGTCCTGGTCAACGACGCACCGTTCCAGCAACCGTTCCCGACACTGCAACTGGTGTTTCAGGATCTGCAGGGCGCGGTGGTAGCCAAGCGCAGTTTTGCGCCACACGAGTACGTGCGCGGAGAACTGACTGGCGCGACACGCATGCCGGTCCGCCAGCCGGTGCGACTCGAACTGGAAATACTCGATCCTGGCGAAACCGCCGTATCGTTTGCACTTTATATCCTGTAACAAAAAAAATGACTGGTTAATAGACGATCTGTCTTTCTCCACTTCCCGAGTGCGGGTATTATGTGCGGCTTCCCTCGACAGACAATAGCTCAGCCAGTGGCGACCCATCCCTTAAAAATCGGCCCCTTTTCGATCGCGGCACCCAGCGTCCTTGCACCCATGGCTGGGGTCACGGACCTGCCTTTTCGCACCATTTGCAGGGCGTTGGGAGCGGGCCTGGCGCCATCGGAAATGCTGACAGCCGACACGCAGTTGTGGCACACCCACAAATCTCGCCAACGCCTGCCCAACCTCACCGAAACACAACCGCGCAGTGTCCAGATTGTCGGCGCCGACCCCGTGCAGCTGGCGGACGCCGCACGGCGCGGTGTTGCCCTCGGTGCCCAGATCATCGATATCAATATGGGTTGTCCCGCCAAAAAGGTGTGCCGCAAGGCCGCCGGATCCGCGTTACTGGCTGACGAAGCGCTGGTAACAAAGATACTGAGCGCGGTCGTGAACGCGGTAGAGGTTCCGGTGACGCTCAAAATCCGCACCGGCACCTGTCCACAGAACCGCAACGGAGTCCGCATCGCCCGTATCGCCGAAGACGCGGGTATTCAGGCGCTGGCCGTGCATGGTCGCACCCGCGCCTGCCGGTTTAACGGTAACGCGGAATACGACACGATCGCCGCGATGGTTGCGCGGGTGTCCATTCCGGTTTTGGCCAACGGCGACATTCGCTGCGTCGAGTCCGCGGCAGCCGTACTGCACCACACCGGCGCCGCGGGGTTGATGATCGGCCGGGGCGCCCAGGGCAACCCGTGGCTATTCCGGGAAATTAACCACTACCTGCGCCACGGGACAAAACTTCCGCAACCCGATTTGCAGGAAATATTCACTGTCCTGCGGGCACACCTGCGGGCCGTACATCATCATTACGGAGAACACCTGGGCGTGCGTATCGCGCGCAAGCACATCGGCTGGTACCTGGTGCGTTTGCCCAACGGCGAGGTACTGCGTCAGCAATTTAACGCGCTGCCTGGGTGCGGGACGCAAATCGATTTTGTTGAAACTCTGTCACATCAAACATTGTCCGCAACAATATTAAAAAAACGAAGGGATGAAGCCGCATGAGCACCATGAACACCTTCAGGTTCCACAACGACAGCGCAGACAACGCCAACGACGGCGAAGTCGCCGATAAAACTGAGCACCACTCACTGCACAAATGCGCGGAAGCAGCACTCACCAGGTACTTCGATCACCTGGACGGCGAGGCGACCACCAACCTTTATCAGTTGGTATTACAGGAAGTCGAAACGCCCCTGCTGACGGCAGTGATGAAACACACCCGCAACAACCAGAGCAAAGCCTCCGCCATGCTCGGCATTAACCGCGGTACATTACGCAAGAAACTGAAACAGTACGACCTGCTGTAAATTTTCGTTCTCCGGAAATCGAGCACTCCATGACAGAAACCATTACCGGTATCCAGCGCGCGTTAATCAGCGTGTCCGACAAGACTGGAATTGTTGACTTTGCACACGCGTTGCACGGCATGGGGGTGGAAATTCTCTCCACCGGCGGCACCCATCGCCTGCTGACGGACAACCAGATACCGGCGATTGAAGTGGCGGCTCATACCGGCTCGCCGGAAATTATGGGCGGCCGTGTAAAGACCCTGCACCCAAAAATTCACGGCGGTATTCTCGGGCGACGCGGAATCGATGACGAAGTGATGGGTGAGCATGGCATCGCCCCTATTGATATGGTGGTGGTAAATCTGTACCCCTTCGAGACCACCGTTGCCGATCCGGATTGCGACCTCGCAACGGCTATCGAAAACATCGATATCGGCGGGCCGACCATGGTGCGGGCCGCCGCCAAGAATCACGCCCATGTGGCGATCGTGGTCAATGCCAGCGACTACAGCGCCGTACTCGAAGAAATCCAACACAGCGGGGGCCTGTGTTTCGACACGCGTTTTAACCTGGCGGCCAGGGCTTTTGAACACACCGCCGCCTACGACGGCGCAATTGCCAATTATCTGGGCGCGCGACTATCCCAGAGCGACAGGGCGGATAACCGCAAAGCAACCTTTCCCCGCACCTGGAATACGCAATTTATACGCTCCCAGGTGATGCGCTACGGTGAAAACCCCCATCAAAAATCGGCATTTTATCTGGAAAAAAATCCCCCCGAGGCGAGCGTCGCCACTGCCCGCCAGCTGCAGGGAAAGGAATTATCCTACAACAATATCGCCGACACCGATGCGGCCCTGGAATGCGTCAAACAATTTGACGAACCCTGCTGCGTGATCGTGAAACACGCCAACCCCTGTGGCGTGGCCGTGGCCAAAACCATCCGGGAGGCTTACGAGCTGGCGTTTGCCACCGATCCGGAATCAGCCTTTGGTGGCATCATCGCGGTTAACCGGGAACTCGACGCTGCAACCGCTCAGGCCATCGTGGAACGCCAGTTCGTGGAAGTCATTATCGCCCCGGCCATCTCCGCCGCCGCAGCGGAGGTTACCGCGGGCAAGAAAAATCTGCGCCTGCTCAGTTGTGGCCAATGGCCGTCTGCCCGACACGCGGACTGGGACTACAAGCGCGTCAGCGGCGGATTGCTGGTTCAGGAAAAAGATATCGCCATGGTCAGCGCTTCCGAACTTTTGGTGGTGAGCGAGCGAAAACCTGGCACGCAGGAAATGCGCGACCTGATGTTTGCCTGGCGGGTGGCCAAATATGTGAAATCCAACGCCATCGTCTACGCCCGGGACAACCGCACCATCGGTGTTGGCGCGGGGCAGATGAGTCGTATTAACTCAGCGCGCATCGCGGCAATAAAGGCGGAACATGCCGGGCTGGAGGTAAAAGGCTCGGTGATGGCGTCCGATGCTTTTTTTCCGTTTCGGGACGGCATCGACAACGCGGCCGCGTCGGGCATCGTTGCCGTGATTCAGCCCGGTGGATCAGTCCGTGACGAAGAGGTGATTGCGGCCGCCAACGAAAATAATATGGCCATGGTGTTCACCGGCATGCGGCATTTTCGCCACTAAAGACACTCCGTCCGGCGTTCTTTCCAGACTCCAATCGAGAACCACAGCACCCGTCGCTATTCTGGCAAAACTTTATCTGTCGTGAACTAATAAAAACAGAGAAGTAGTTAAAAAACGACTATCAGGTAACCCTACCATTCTGAAAAATAACACCCCCCTTTGGCGCTTGTCTTCATCCAGAT
>JBFJMM010000192.1:0-4272 GCA_041633885.1 Porticoccaceae bacterium | reverse complement strand
CGCCTATAGTAAAAAGAACGCCCGTAGATAATGCTGGCTATCAAGGTATAACGATCATTTATCACTACAGTTAGCGACAAGTTAAACCATCTCACTGTAGACTGAAGGTGACGTCGAACTGGAGACTACTATGGGCTTCGCCAAACTAATCGGAACAGCGGCGATGGGTTCATTCACCCGGGTCTTGCCGCCCATGGGGGACACCGAACGCGCGGCACTGGAGGCGGGGACGGTGGGCTTTGAGGGCCAGGTTTTTGCCGGGCGACCGGATTTTGATGCGCTACTCCAGGCCGGCCCTAACGTGTTATCCAGCACCGAACAGGACTTTCTCGACCACGAAGTTCGCGAACTGTGTGGCATGCTCGACGAGTTTGCCATCGACGAGGCGCAGGATTTGCCTCCGGAGGTCTGGCGTTTTCTGCGGGAGAAACGCTTTTTCGGCATGATCATTCCCACCCAGTGGGGCGGGCTGGGCTTCGGCCACTATGCCCACGCCACGGTTGTTACCCGCATCTCCACCGTCAGCGCCGCCGCCGCAGTGACGGTAATGGTGCCCAACTCCCTGGGACCCGCGGAACTCCTGTTGCGCTACGGCACTGACGCGCAGAAACAGCACTATCTGCCACGCCTCGCTGATGGCCGGGACCTTCCCTGCTTTGCACTGACCTCCCCATATGCGGGATCGGATGCGGCTGCCATTCCCGATCGCGGACTACTAACCGAACGCGAGATCGACGGCGTGCGCGTGCGCGGTTTTAGCGTCAATTTCTCCAAACGCTATATCACGCTGGCGCCGGTGGCTACCGTGGTGGGACTGGCTTTTCACGCCATCGACCCGACACTGCCCGAGGGCGAGCAGGAACTGGGCATTACGTGCGCCCTGCTGCCGGTTCCCCAGGCCAATATGCAAATCGGTCGTCGCCATCGGCCCATGGACAGTGCGTTTATGAATGGTCCAATTGAGGGCGAGGACGTATTCGTACCCATGGATTGGGTGATTGGCGGCGAACCGCAGGTCGGTCTGGGCTGGCGCATGCTCATGGACTGTCTGGCCGCGGGACGTGCTATCTCGTTACCGGCACTGGGTGCGGCCACCCAGCAATCCTCTCTGTTTATCGCCAATGGCTACAGTCAGATTCGCGAACAGTTTGGCGTGGCTATCGGCAAGTTTGACGCCATTGGCGGCATTATCGCTGGCATGGCCGCCGAACTGTATGCCACCGACGCGGCGCGACGCTTTGCGGCCTGTGCGCTCGATCGAGGCGAACAACCGAGCGTAGCCAGCGCAATCTTGAAAGTCCATCTCACCGAAGCCGGACGGCGCTCCGTGAACCACGCCATGGATATTCTGGGCGGTAAAGCCATCAGCAACGGACCGTCCAATCTGTTGGCCGCGGCCTATCGTCATATGCCAATTGCCATTACCGTCGAGGGGGCCAATATTCTCACCCGCTCGCTGATTATCTTCGGTCAGGGCGCGGTGCGCTGCCACCCCTTTGTGATGCCGGAAATGAACGCCGTGGAACAGCGCGACCCGACCGCCCTCGGCCGCGCGCTACTCGGGCATATGCGCCATACTCTGGGCAATCTCTGGCGCAGCCTGTTCGGCGCGCCGCTACTTGGCTCGCCACCCCCGGCCCTGCGCAAAGAGGCCCGGATGCTCGCCCGCCTGAGCGCCAAATATGCCCTGACCTGCGATCTGGCCATGGGACTGCTCGGCGGCAAGCTCAAACGCATGGAATTGCTCTCCGCGCGGCTCGGCGACGCCCTCGCCCATCTGTATATGGCTAGCGCCTGTATGTGGCGCTATAGCGTCGAGAACGAACCGGAGATGTTGCCATTTGCCCGCGCCGCCGTGCGGGTACAGCTCGACGCCGCGGAAGAAGTGCTGCGCGAGCTGTTTGCCAATCTGCCCGCCCCTGGACGGCGCTTGCTGGGGGCGCTGGTGATGAGTCGCACCGCCCACCTCGCGCCACTGCGCGACGTCAAGATGCTGGAACTGGCGAAACTGTTGCGCGACCGCCACGATCTCGTCGCCCAACTGTGTCCAGATATGTCGACCCCCAAACAGGGTGGTGTGCGGGATATGATGCAGGCCCTCGAATTAGGCCGGCGCCTCGGCGCAGATGCCAGCAGCAAGCTCAACAAGGCCGTACGCCGCACCCGCTCGTTCGAAACGGCCGCACAGGGCAGCGCTGACCCCGCACTCGCCCTTGCCTATCTGCAAGCCGCCGACAAAGTGATCCAGGTCGATGATTTCGCGCCATAACACAGGCCATTTAGCCCAGAATTGTATGGGTGTGGGCCTGGCACTTTGATCCTTAGCCAGAATTTACACAACATTCATCTGCCGACCCAGACCATGTAACGGATGCCCCACTGGCGAATAGTTCAAGTAAAAAAAGTGGAAGCCTTACCAAAAATCAGTTATACATTACACACAACAAAGCTGTTGGGACCCTTGGTTAGTATCAGAGAAGGATACTCTGATGACTTCGAGGGACTATTAAAATCTGCCCAGAGGAATAAGTACTGCCCGAATAAAAAGCACATGCACTGACCCTAAAGGAGTTAGCAGGTGGCATTGGCAATCGCGATAGTCTTACTGGTTACAGGTTCTGTTCTGTTTCATTTTTTAAGTCCCTGGTGGCTGACTCCCATCGCCTCGAACTGGACCATGATTGACGATACGATCGGCATAACTTTCTGGGTTACCGGTTTTGTTTTCGTCGCCATCAATCTCTTTATGGCCTACATGGTGGTGCGCTACCGACACCGCCCCGACCGCACCGCCTCGTACGAACCCGAAAACAAAAAATTGGAGTGGTGGCTGATTGGCTTCACCACTATCGGCGTGGCGGCAATGCTTGCACCCGGTTTATTCGTGTGGGCAAAAATGGTCGACGTTCCAGACAATGCGAAGGTTGTCGAAGTTATCGGTCAACAGTGGCACTGGAGCTATCGCTTCCCCGGCGCGGATGGAGTGCTGGGGTCTGTCAATTCACGCCTGATCAACGATGACAACCCGTTCGGCATGAACCCCGACGATCCCGCGGGACGGGACGATGTGCTGATTGCCAGTAACGAATTGCATCTGCCTCTCGATCAACCGATAAAACTGGCGTTACGCTCCAAGGATGTACTGCATAATTTTACGGTTGCGCAATTCAGGGTAAAAATGGATCTGGTGCCGGGCATGGTGCCTTATATCTGGTTTACACCAACCCGCACCGGGCGTTTTGATATTTTGTGTGAAGAGCTGTGCGGTATCGCCCACTACACCATGCGCGGTCATGTGGTCGTCGAGGAACAAGCATCCTTTGACGCCTGGTTAAACCAGCACCCCACCTATGCCGATACCCTGGCGCAAGCCCCCGGCAATGCCGTTGCGGGCGCGGCCCTGTACAGCTTGTGCGCAAGCTGCCACGGACCACAGGGCGAAGGCAATGCCCTGTTAAACGCCCCCAAGCTGAGTGGTCTTGACGGCCACTACATGACCCGGCAGTTAAACTATTTCAAAGCGGGCATCCGCGGTACGCATCCGGATGATACCTATGGGCGACAAATGGCTCCCATGGCGGCGACGCTGGTAGACGAGCAGGCCATCACTGATGTGGTGGCTTACATAAACACCCTGCCGGACGCGCCTGCCGCTCCCTCTATCGCTCCTGAAACTTCAGCATTTGGCAAGCGTTTGTATACCTCTTGCGGCTCTTGCCACGGCATCAACGGCCAGGGTATTCAAGCCATGAATGCGCCGCGTCTGGCAGGCATGAGTGACTGGTACC
This sequence comes from Porticoccaceae bacterium, assembly GCA_041633885.1. Classification (GTDB taxonomy): domain Bacteria; phylum Pseudomonadota; class Gammaproteobacteria; order Pseudomonadales; family Porticoccaceae; genus JBFJKD01. The sequence continues at coordinate 484 of JBFJMM010000192.1, read as the reverse complement.
TGGCCACCCAGCTAAAAAATTTCAAACAGGGTGTTCGCGGTGTACATCCACAGGATATGTACGGCCCGCAAATGGGGTTGATGGCATCCATCCTGCGGGACGAGGCGGCCATCAGTGCCCTGGTGGCACATGTGAATACCTTGACACCGACGCAGCCACTGCAGGTTTCGGCCAGCGATTAACCAATAGCGCAGGAACATACAAGGTGCACACATAACAACAGAGGAAACTCAGATGAGTGGAGTTGCACACGACGAAACAGCCTTCGCACCGCCCGCCGAAGTGGCGGAAGAAGTCCTTTACCATCCCAAAACATTTATTGGCAAATACATCTGGAGCCAGGACGCCAAGGTTATTGCGGTCCAATATGCCATTACCGCCATTGCCATCGGCCTGGTGGCCCTGGTGTTATCCGGAATCATGCGCTTGCAGCTGGGCTTTCCCGATACTTTCTCCTTTATAGACCCCAGCGCGTATCTTCAGT
>JBFJMM010000191.1:0-4286 GCA_041633885.1 Porticoccaceae bacterium | reverse complement strand
TCAGGTTTGGCAGCACGAAAATAACCGCCATCACTAACAAACTGCCCAGCGCTATCAGTGCCGCGGTACGATGACGCCGATGCCAGGCGGCGTCGGTGGGCGTGGCTTGCGCGGGTCGCGTCAATGCTACCTGAGCTGGTGTGATGGGCTCGAAGTCAGTCGGGCTGCGCGCAGGGGGCGTGGGGGGCTTGGCAGGGTGGCTCATAGCTACACCGTCAGTCTGGCGGTGGCCAGCCTATCCTTCGCCCCGTTCCAGTGCGTACATTTTGCGCAACACCTCTTTCCACTGTTGATATTGCGCCTCCACGTTGCCCGTCAGGGTGATGGTGCGGTCTTCGAGTTCGATTACCTGCGGCTCGATTTCAGCTTCGAGGGACTGCCCGAGCTCCGCCAGGGCCTCGATATGAATTTGCGCTTCGGCGCGTTTGGACAATCCGCTTTTTATCACCATTGCGCCGGTGCCGATACTGACAGCGCCGGCGGTGCGCGTGGCGCGATTATCGCTGGTTTGTGCGGCGATGCCCCCCAGCACTGCAGCTACGCCGCCCGCCGTGCGCAGCACCGACTGCCGCTTGAGCTCCCGCGCGGCGATCACTTCGTCGTAGCTTTGTGCGCGCCAGGTCTGATAGGGTTTTTCCATGCGTTTTGAAAATGCCCCGTAGTATTCCTGCAGGGTGTCCACGTACAGGTAATCCCGCTCCCGCATGCGTTGAATGCGGGCCATGGTGGGGTCGTTGGCGGCGGGCAGGCGCGTTATCTCCAGGATGCCCTTGCGGTTGGCGCGGATATGTTGGGCGTAGGTCTCGGGGGAAAAATCCCGGGCGAAACGCAGGGCCGACAGGGCGCGCAGATTTTCCACGGCGGTGCCTTTGAGCTTGCGGCGGTATTCCAGCAGGTCGTTGGAAATTTGATTGAACAGCCCCTGGAATGGATCCCGTTGCAGGTTGCGCCGCCGCTCGTAGGCGTATTTGCTGGCCTGCTCTTTGTAGGTTTTTTTATACCAGTGCGCGCCGCTGGTGTCGGATACCGAGATGGCAATTTCCAGGGTTTCCCCATCGGATTGTAAAATGGTGCCCGCCACGTATACATCGGTGACCGTGGTGTTAGCGGGAATCAGGCGCACCGCGCCCCAGCTGGCGCTGCTCTGAATGGTGTCGGTTAATTGTCGCGCCAGATAGTGCCCTTCGGCCTTGCGCACCTCCGGCAGCAGGGTGTCTTCGTCCCCGTTGTCGAGGCCCGGGTCAAACGTCAGCACGCCCACATCGAGAAGCTGAGCCTCGGCGATGTGTGTCGTTTCCTGATCCAGCGGTGTATAGGTGGTGGATCTGACCGTATGGCCGCCGCAGGCCACCAGTAGCGGCATGGACGCAAGCAGGGCCAGCGGCAAGATGCGGGAAAAACGGGCCATGCTCATCAATTCGCCTTTTGCTGATTTTTGTATTTGCGGTATTCATCCCAGAGTTTTTCCCGCAACACCGGGTCTTTTTCCTGCATGGCAGCTTCGCGAATTTGTCGCGCGACTATATCATCGTCCTGTCCCTGTGGAATATCTTCTGGAATTTTACCGCCGCTACCGGGCATGGCCCCTGCCCCGGCTCGCGCTGTACTGGTGCTGGGGCCGGTGGACTCGCCGTCGCTCCCGCTGCCGTCGTCGGCCGCGCCGCTTGGGTCGCCGCTGCCCCGGTCCGCGCTGAGATCGCCCTCCTCAAATAAGGGCTGGTCGCCGTCCGTGTCCCCATCGCCATAGCCTTCGTCGTAGCCGTCGCCGTCCGCGCCACTGTCGCCACTGTTGCGAATCGCTTCTATTTGCGCGCCCTGTTCCAGAATCATGCCGTCGAATACGGCCAGGGATTCATCCAGTTCCGCGTCGAGTTGTTCCGCCTGCTCTGCCTCGCTCAAAGGCGGCTCTGCCCGATCGTCGCTGGTACTGGACGACGACGCGTCGGCGGTGGACCCCTCTGTGTTCGACCCCGGCGCAGCGCTGCCACTGGCTTGCGGTTGCGATGGTGAGGTTTCCATGCTGCCGACGGGTGCGGGCGTTGCGCCGGGAGCAGGCGCGGTGGACTCCTGGGCGGGCGGTTGCGACTGGGATTGCGATTGGGATTGCGACGAACTCTGGCAGCCGCCGAGGACCAGAACTGCAATCGCAAACAAATGGATGTGGTGTCGTAACATCGTGGTTCCCATTAGTTCAATGCGGGGATTTTAATCAACATACCCTGGGTGTCGGTAGCGACCCCATCCACAAAACGCGGTCTGAAGCGGGCTTTTTTAAGGCGCGACCTGACCGTGCGCCGCAGGATTACATCATCTTCCGGAAGCGACGCCACCACTTCCACGTTGCTGGGGGTGCCGGTTTTCGAGACATCCAGTCGCGCTTCCACGTAGGAATTTCCGGGGTTGGCCACTTCGGTTGTCCCGGCGCCGTCCGCCCAGATTGCCGGCAGTAGATGCGGAGCGGAGAAAAACCGGTTCGTCACCTTTTCCGGCACCGCCATCTGCTGCGCCAGTGTCAGCGCCTGGGCATAGGTGGCCAACGCCGTTTCCCGCCGGTTAAACAGCAGATACCAGTCGCCGAGCTCGGTGTAGGCGCGGATTTTCTCCTCTGCAGTGGCGGCGGGTTGCTGTTCCAGGATGGCAATTATTTCCTCGTAGGCAACACGACCGTTGCGATAACTACTGCTGGTCAATACCTCGCCGCGGGTGGGGAGTCCCGAGTTCAGGGGTTCCGTATTGAACCGAAAGCGCGAATCGTAGGCCGAGCGCCAGTCATCCCCCTGGTGACCGGCGAGAAAAAAACTGGTGAGCGCGTGGGTGCGCAACAGCTCGACGCGACGGGTATAGGGCGCGCCGGTGGTTTCGGCAAGACCAAGAGCGGCATTATTGAGGGAATGAGATGTGGCCAGGTGGTCAAAATCGGCCTCGGTCGACTCCAGGGTGTAGGCGTTGAGGTGCCAGTGGCTGAGTTCGTTCAGCACCGGAATCAGGCGCGGGTCCTGTTCACCCAGGCTTTTGACATGCAGCCACAACAGATGATGGTAATCGGCGGTGGTGTCCTCGACGCGGTTCAGAGCGCGGTGACTGTCGATGATTGCCCGCAGCACCGGCGACTGCGCGAGGCTGTAAATACCACTGTTAATGCGAATAACGTGGAGGGCGCGGTGGAAGATATCCAGGGCCTTCTGATGTTGCTGGTTCTGCTGCAACGCCAGGCCCAGGTTGTAGAAGCTTTCCGACAGGGTCGGGTTGTAGGGGCCGAGGGCCTGTTCAGATTGAATGGCCTGGTAAAACCCGTCCAGATCGGCCGCTTTGTGGGGTGACTGTTCGCTTTCAGTTACGTCGGCGGAAGGGGGTGGCGCGTCCGCGGCAGGGCGATCGGGGTTTGCGGCTGGAAGGGTTTGCGAATCCGCAGTGTCACTGTTGGCAAGGCCGTCGGCGACCGCAGGATCACCCTCAACACCCAGAGCGATGCCGCTCAGGAACACCCCAAGCACCGCGAAGCCAGTGAACCATCGCGCTGTACCGCCCCCCATGTTCGCCATCCGGATTGTCGTAGTAAACCCCTCAGTGGCCCCGGTTATTTGCCCGGGCAGGTATTAGAGCCCCGGTCGATGCAATTGTTCCAGTTAGCCGCTCTCGTTTTGCATATCATACGTTATCGCAGCAGCTTGATCACAACCTTGCGGTTGGGTATTTCGGTGTGCCGGGCGAAGGCGGGTGTAGGGCTGAGGCGCCAGGGCAACTCCGTTTGACCAAGTGGTGATCGCGTAAGCTTCCCCGTCAAGTGGACAGTTCAAAACTAGAGTTTCCAGCGGATTGTTCTCTTGCCTCCAGGGGAGTCATGTCTCCCAGAGCATCGTGCGGCCGTTCTTCGTTGTAATCGATCAGCCATTACGTATGCGGCCCTGCTACTTGAGCGCGTATCTAAAGAAAGAATCATGGAGCTTCCTGAAGAAGCTGTCCCTGAGCTTCAAGAAGAGAATATCGCTTTGGTGCAAATGAGACAGGAGTTACCGCAGCGGCTGGCCTCACCCCCCCCCTGCTTTTCTATACTTGCCAGCGGGCAACAGCTTATCCAGGTCGGGGGCCTGGAATCGATCGCTTCAGGGAGGAATGTTATCAAATGGTTATATGGCTCTTGCTGTAATGACTAAATCATAATATTTGGATTCTTGGTGGGACCGTGTGGCGCTGATTTTAAATAAAATAACTAAATAAAAAAATAATTATTTACATCAATAGTTGCTTTTTTTTGATTAGTTTAAATTTTAAATAATTTTTTTTTA
>JBFJMM010000190.1:0-4311 GCA_041633885.1 Porticoccaceae bacterium | reverse complement strand
TCGGTTACAGCCGGCGCTAATGCCGTCCGATGTTCCGCCCCTCGGTTACTGCCTGTATATGCCTCTTCCGAGTGATAACGCGTAGTGGCCTGATTGCCAGGCAGCTGAATATGACCGCGACGGCGCAAACGTACCCGCAACAAGGTAGCCACACCATTTTCGACGCCGTTATTGGCGGTGTCTGTTTTGCTGGTCGGTATGGGCTGCGAAATGGCGCGACAGGCTGGGGTTGAGGGCGCGAGCCTGTGAAACCGGCACTGAGTGAGGGGCACCTGGTTCTGGAATCGGCATCCAGTTGTTTATCGGCGGCGCGGCGCAATATCGGGAGATCTGTGCGCAGGTGGTTGCCGAGGGCTATAAGGGTTTTGTGTTTAGTGCAGCGTAAATGATGATCAGTTGCACTGGAAAAATCTTGTTTACAGCGTGTAAAAATCCACAAGGGTGGGCACGCAGTCATTTTTTAGATGAATTTTTTTGCGCGCAATCAACCAGGTGGTCTGATGTAACTTCAGTTGTAACTCGTAGTGGCCGAAATTCCCGTAGCGTTTGGTGGTGCGCGGTTCGTAGACCTGGGTGATCCAGCTGGCACGTGCATTGATCAGACCGGGTGTCGGTTGCTCGGCCACCAGGTTAGAAAAAAAATGAGTGGTGCGTGGCGTGGGCAGGGCGGTGACGGACTTGCCGGACTCGACGCGCATGACGCGCTCCTCCAGGCCGCGGCGGGAATTGTGATAAATCTGTGAAATCTCGCGATCCGGATCGCTGGTTTCGGTGTGTTCATTCAGCCACGCCGGTACCCAGTAGACGGCATCCTCTGCGTACAGCTGCAACCAGTCTTGCCACTGTTGATCGTCGAGGCAAATGCCTTCGCGAATCAGCAGTTCGTTGGCAATAGCGGTCGGGTTTTGCTCTGACATTCCAGGCTCCTGCAAAAAAATTCGAACGATGATTATCTGTCGACCACAATCAGGTCACTCACTGCTACCAGCGGCCCACCATCGTCCTTCGTTACACACCCTAGGCGCGTTATTACTCAGCCTGCATCAAGCGCTGCCACTCCCGGTAGCCACTATGCATGGCGGTTTCGTCCCCAAACGCCAATCCGCTGGTGCTGCACGTACGAACTCCCCCGTCGATTGCCAGCCCGGCAAAGTGCCGTGCATCGACGGGTGGCGCCGCCATGCCCCGGGCGTAGCCTTCGGTTGCCCCGGCCGCCACAGCGGCCATCCCGGACTGGTTTAACTCGTACATCAGGTTGTCGTCTGAGCTGGCCAGGCCGCCGGCATTAAAAAATTCTTCGTACTGGCGAATACGAAAACGGCGCGCCTCAGAATTTTCACCTTTTGGCGCCAGGCAGTGTGAATGCATGCGAGTCTGGTTTACCGCCAGCGGTTGCCAGCTGCGTACCTGCAAGGATTGAATATCTATAATTTGCAAATTCGGGAAAATCGTCAGGTTGCGCTGGCGCAACATCCAGCCAACGCCCTCGTCGCCAACCTGCTGTCGAACCTGTGCGAAGAGTTCGCGATCCTGCGGCAGTGGTCGTCCTTCCGGCCCCTGGCCCGGCGCACCGAGGGACCAGGACATGGCGTGGCCATAGGGAAAACTCAGGGTGCCCGATACCACTTGTTCCTGAGTGCCCGCAAAGTCAGCGGCATGAGCTGGTACAGAGCGTGGCTGCCGAGCCCTGAAGATATCCACAAAGGCCGCGTGGGTGGTGGCGAAGTGGTAGGCATCCAGGCCATTTTCAAACTGGAGTTTCCAGTTGCCATCGTAGGTGTAACTCACCGAGCCGGGCACGTATTCCAGACCATGCGGCGCCTGATCGGCCACCAGATCGATTAACTTGCGAGCTTCCCCCAAATGGGTTGCCAGCGGCGGCACATCGGCGGACAGGCAGGCAAAAACGAAACCGCGATAACTGTCCAGTCGCGCCACCGGCGTCAGATGCAGCTGCTGGTCTGCAAACGCTGGCGGATAGTGACCCTGTGAGCGGTCCGTCACCAGCACATTTTGCCCCGCGCTGCTGTAGGTCCAGCCGTGATAACGGCAGGTATGAAACTTTGCGTTACCTTTGGCGAACGGGCACACCAGCGTACCGCGATGGCGACAACTGTTGAGGAAGCAGCCCAGCTTGCCCGCGCCGTCGCGCATCAAAATGATTGGTTGGCGCCCGATGGTGCCCGTCACGTAGTCGTGGGCATTCGCCACTTCACTGTCCAGCCCGACAAACACCCAGGTGGACTCAAATATACGGGTCAGTTCCCGTTCAAAAATAGCGGGATCGACAAATAGCGCGCGGTTTACACGAAACACCCCGTCTGCGGGACGGTCATCAATTAACTGGTGAATGTTGTCCAGCTCGCCACCAGCCATCCGCGTCTCCTTTTAGTTACCTGACCCGCGCGAGAAATAACGTTGCGTGGCGTTGCGCGGCACTCAACCTTTACCAAACACCTGCAAATTCTGTGGTCCGCCGCGCTCAAGCGCCCGTTTATAGGCGGGGCGCTCGCGCATCCTGGCCAGATAGGCGCCGATGTTCGGGTGGTCCTGAGTGCGACCACGGGCCTCGGCGAACTCCAGGGTCCAGGTTATATTAACATCCGCGGCCGTGAAGCCGGAGTCGAGCAGAGTATCCCGGGTCGCCAGCTCCGCGTCCATGTAGGCGTAGTGACGCTTCATTTCCGCGTCGTAGAAACCAAACAGCACCTCGTTATCACCATTGGCCCACTGGTAGATCAAGTCGAACACCAGCGCCCCCTGCAGGCTGCCCTCGGGAAAGTGTAACCATTCCAGATAGCTCCCGTAGTCAGGGGAGTCCTGGTCTACAGCCAATCGACCGCCGGCCAGTTTGCGGGTGATGTATTCGATAATCGCATCCGTTTCGGCAATGAGTTTGCCGTCGTGTTCAATTACCGGCGCCTTACCCAGGGGGTGAATGGCGTTCAATGACGCGGGCGCGCGCAGTGTTTGCGGGTCGCGAAAATGTTTTTCGATTCGGTAATCGAGACCCAGTTCTTCGGCCAGCCACAAAATGCGCTGGGAGCGGGAGTTGTTCAGGTGGTGAATGGTAAGCACGATTATCTCCTTCAATCCGAGCGCTTATGATGAAGCATAGCATCCAAACAACGTTGACGGGCATCCACACCGTCGCCCGTCACGTCGATTCAATGGTGACGAAAAACGATAATTTCCAGTTGCGAAATTAGGCTTTATAGCCAGTTAAATCTAATTCAGCGGGCGCTCGTTTAATCAGGTATGCCCCGTATCGCTTTGCGCGACCAGTCCCGAGTCGATGGCAGGGTGATTAGCAGTTGCCATCGGGAAGTACATGGCGATCCTGGATCATATGTCGGCAATGGTGCCATTGTAGACGTCTTATGGGCAGGCCGCTTTCTGGCACTATGGGTAACGCCACGGTGATGCCAAGGCCAGCGTCGACAAATTGACTAAAAAAGTGCGCGTGCCGTACTATGCAGGCAAGCACAATAACGAAATCCTTCTGCCGCCAATAATGTCGGCAGATCCGCCACGATACAGAGGTCCCTATGTCCGGCACTATTGCTGTAAGACCCGCCCAGTTAAGCGTGGTGGCTCGGGTGACCACCTTGCCCCATCTGCTTTTTGCCGCGTTGCCGGTGGTGGGGTATCTCCTCGGCGGTGGTGTCTACCACTGGCTGGGGGTGTTCGTGCTGGTGGGACTTGCGCTTATCGACCCCGTCGTCGGCACCGACGAGGTTAACCACGATGACGCCCACGAAGCGGCACTCAAGGAAAAGCTGTTTTACCGTGTCATGCTGTGGGTAACGCTACCGGCGTCTATTTTGGTCACGTTGTTTGGACATTGGCTATTGACCCAAACCAGCATGACGCTGTGGGAGATGGTCGGCTTTCTTCTGTCGTTAACTTTGGCGACAGGGTTTTTGGCTACCACCGCCCACGAGCTGTGTCATCACACGCAACCGGTTGATCGGCTGATCGGCGATCTGGTCTTTATGCCAATTTTTATGTGTGATTTTCACATCTACCACAACTTTATGCACCACATACACGCCGCCACGCCCAACGACCCGGCGACCGCGCGCTATGGCGAAAATGTCTATCCATTTATGGTCAGGAGTATTGTGGTAAAAACGCGCATGGCCTGGCAAATAGAAAAACAGCGTATGCGTGCCAACGGCAAGCCGACCTGGCACCCCAGTAATTTAATGGTCAGATTTATCGTGCTGCAGGGGGCATGGCTGGCATTGCTGGTGTTCCTGTTCGGGCTGTGGTCCATTCCGATTTGTTTTGTGCAGTACCTTTTCCCGC
>JBFJMM010000189.1:0-4317 GCA_041633885.1 Porticoccaceae bacterium | reverse complement strand
GCCTGTAATCCCTCCACCAAATAGGCGGCGTGCATATAGCGCTGTTTTTCCCGTTCCGCGTCCCGATGCTGTCGGTCGACCTCATCTCTGAGCGCAGTGGCCTGCTCTCCCAGTGTTCTCGCTTGTTGGCGCAGAGCATCCGTCTGTGCCTGGGTCTCCAGGTCCTGCGGGCGCTTATAATACTCGTAGCCTGCGAATGCCACCGCAACAGCGATTAGCGTAACGAGGAAGCGGCCGAGCAGGGGTTTTATCATTTTATTCAACCGGCTAAACCGAGTAATTGAGCGGTGTTGCTACGCATAACGTTGCGCACCTGCCGATAGTCCAGGCCCCCAAGACCGTCGGCAAACTCCACCGGTTCCACGAGTCCTTCCGGATGGGGCCAGTCGGAGCCGAAAATGGCCACGTCCGGACCAACCGCGTCGATTAGTTCCGGAATGTTGTCCTCCGGAAACGGGCAAACGCGAATTCGGTCGAGAAAAATTTCGCTGGGTTTTGCGTGAATTCGTCCGTAGGTGAAATTATTGCCGGCGATTTTAGCGGCTTTATCGAGCCTTTTCAGTAGTGGTGCTACCCAGGCGGAGCCGTTTTCAATGGAGGCGATGCGCAGTGCCGGAAAGCGCCCAAACAAGTTGTGCATAATGAGTGCCGCCAGCGTGTCGTTAACCGGCCGCTCCATCATGCCGATGACGTGCTGAAAAGCGGTGACCTTGTGATGGGGTGGACGGGGGTTTTCACCCCAGGCTGCGGACACCAGTTCTTCGAACCCGGCATTGCCCAGGTGAAATGACACGGGCACCCCTGCTTCCTGGCAACGGGCCCAGAACGGATCGAAGTGCGGATCAGCCGGCGAGCGGCCCAGCACCGGGCCGGGCAACAGGTTGATGATGCGCGCGCCTTCCTGTAATACGCGATCGAGTTCCGCAACCGCCAGGTCCAGATCGACCAGCGACAGCTGTGCAGCACTAAAAATTCGGTTTTGGTAATCCCATCCCCAGTCGTCCTGAAGCCAACGATTAAACGCGACGTGATTGGCCATAACTACTTCGGGCCCGGCGTCGCGCAGTTCCATTTCGACGCCCACACCAAGCGACGGCAGGAAAATACCGGCCTCGACGTTTTGGGCGTCGAGCCACTTTAGCCGTGCATGGCGGTCCATGGACTCGGGCAATTCAAAACACGAAATGGGGTCGGCGGCGAGAATATGGGCGCCGCGGTGATCGTCGTTTTCGTAAAAGGCTTTGAAAGAGCCGGGCTTGCCAGCGTGTTCCCCCGGGGGCGCGCTGAAAAAGCTGACGCGTTTGCCGCGAAAATGCACCTGCGCATGTTTACTCAGCCCGCGCACCACCTCGATGGCATCGCCGCGAAATTTCGCAACGATATGACGGGTATAGCAATCGTCCGGTTCATAATAGTGACAGTCGGCGTCGATTAACGGGTAGTCGATCAAATTTCTGGCGCTAGTGTCCGCAGTGGCCGGATGTGGCATGGCAAAAATTTTCCGAAGTCTGGTCAAGTTTCAGCATATTAGCGCAAAAGAGGGCCTCATAAAAATAGCGCTGATAAACAGTGTTGGCGCGTTTTATTCCCCCCTTCCGCCTCCGTTGCGATGCTTTACCTTACGTGCTTTTCCGCATCGATTTATAGTTGCCGTGGCGCGAAGTCGCAGGTTATGGGCAGTTTTTCCAGACCCCTGAAACTCAGGCTGTCGATCCAGTCCGGCTCGCCGCCGCTCAAGCGGGGGTTGAGCAGGCGCTGGGCGAAAATCGGGAACGCTATGCGGCCTTCGAGGCGCGCCAGGGGCGCACCAATACAAAAATGAATGCCATGGCCAAACGCGAACTGTCCAATGGCAGTGTTGTTGGGCACGACCCTGCGAATATCGAATTGCTGCGGGTTGTTAAAGACCTCGGGATCGCGGTTGGCGGCGTTGATCATGGCGAACACCCGTTGCCCACGGGTGATAGGGTGGCCGCGGAAATCGATGTCCGCGCCGGCGACGCGAGTGACAGCGGCATTGGGGCCATCGTGACGCAATACTTCCTCCACCACCTGCTCTCCCAATTCGGGGTGACGGCGCAAATCGACCAGCTGGTCCGGGTGCTTGAGCAAATAATAAAGACCGGTGGCCAGCAGGTTACTGGTGGTCTCGTGGCCGGCAAACAACAACTGGATACAGGTGGCGATAAGCTCGCGATCGTCCAGCACCTCGCCTTCTTCCTCGGCGCGAATCAGCGCGGTAATCATATCGTTGCGGGGTTTGCGCCGCCGTTCCGCAATCAGGTCGCGAAACGCATTACTCATCTGCGCGGTTGCCGCTTCCGCGCGCGCGTACTTGTCCGGTGTTACCCGTGCACCTCCGACGAATAAACCGATTTCGTCCGACCATAGTTTAAAATTATGGATTTCTGAACTCGGCGCCCCGAGCATTTCCATAATGACTGACGCGGGAATCCGAAAGGCAATATCGCGCACAAATTCGATTTCTGTCTGGTGTGTCACTGCGTCGATAACGTCGTGGACAATTTCCGCAATGCGTGGCGCCATGCCGTTTACCGCCCGCGAAGTAAAACCACTGTTCAGCAACCGGCGCAAACGGGTATGGTCCGGCGGGTCGAGAAAAACCGTCCACAGGCCCACCGAAGATTGCAGATTTTCCACACCTGCCCGTTGTGCAGCGGGCATCGCTTCGAAAAACGGTTTCATGCGCTCCGAAGAAAATCGCTTGTCGAGCAGGATGGCCTTGCAATCCTCGAAGCGCGTTACCACCCAGCCATTGAGTTTGACGCTCCAGTAAATGGGCGCCTCCCGCTGCAGGCGGGCAAACACCGGGAACGGGTTGTTCATCGTCTCCCGTTGTGTGGGATCGTAGTCCGGCCCGGAATTCGGTTGTCGGGTGGTCGTGGTCATAATCGGTTCCCTGCACTAATATCTGTTTTGGCAACAGTTCTATGACGATGGCTGACAGTCTCAGGGATCCTGTGCGCTGCGAAACGTTTCTGTCGGCAATGTTGGGCTGTTATACAACAAAAACCCAGTGTATACGTATTTCCCGGTGGGCAGTGCCGGGTTTCCAGGCCGGGGTGGGGGCTAGTGGTCATGCTATATCGATTCTTGGCGGATGCGGTACTGGTGCTGCATTTGGTGTTTATCATCTATGGGCTGTTGGGCGGACTGCTGTATTTCTGGCGGAAATGGATGCTGGTGTTGCATGTGCCGCTGGCGCTGTGGGTTTCGCTGATCGAGTTTTTTGGCTGGGTATGCCCGCTTACGCCTTTGGAAAACAGTCTACGCATCGCCGGTGGCGAAGCCGGTTATAAAGGAGGCTTTATCGACCACTACCTGAGCCCCCTCATTTATCCCGCGGGGCTGACCCGCCAACTGCAACTACTGCTGGGCGTTGTGGCGCTGGGAATTAACCTGGCCGTGTACAGTCTGGTGCTGCGTCACTGGTGGGCCGGGCGCCGACGCTGACCGGCTATTCGGCACGCAGTGCGTCCACCGGGTTCAGTCTGGCGGCGCTGCGGGCGGGAATAACCCCCGCGATCAGGCCGATGGTCGCCGACGCTATCAAGGCGATAACCAGGTAACGGGCATCGAGTAAAAACGGAAGGGTAGGCAACATCAGGCTGAATCCGCTCAGGATAATTCCCAGTAGCAGCAATCCCATCAAGCCGCCCAGCAGTGCAATAAGAACGGCTTCGGCGAGGAATAACCCCAGCACCTGTCGCTGGCTGGAACCGAGGGCGCGCAGCAGGCCGATTTCGCCGGTGCGTTCGCGCACAGTGGTGGTCAAAATAGTGGCAATGCCCACCGCGCCGACCAACAGGGATATCGCCCCCAGTGCCGCCACCCCCGCAGTCAAAACGGACAACACCTTGTCCAGCGTGGCCAGCATTTCGTCCTGGGTGGTTAGGGTAAAATCCTCATCGCCGTGACGTTCGACCAATTGCCGAGTGATGGCCTGGGCCACTGCGGTGGATGAGCTGGTCCCGGAAAACGTCACGTCGATTTCCATCAGTCCTTCCCGGTTAAACATCTGCAGGGCCTGATCCACCGGAATATAGACGATATCGTCCATATCAAAACCGAGTATCTGTCCCTTTTGCTCGATTACGCCGATCACGCGAAAGCGCATTCCCCCCACGCGCACAAACTGGCCAAGGGGATTTTGCGCGCCGAATAACTCCTGGCGCATGGTATGCCCCAGTACCGCGTAGGGGCGGCTGCGACCCCGTTCGTCGTCGGGCAAAAATCTTCCGAGGGCGAGTCTGAAACGCCAGGCTTCGGGCATTTGCGCGCCCACACCCAGAATGT
>JBFJMM010000188.1:0-4322 GCA_041633885.1 Porticoccaceae bacterium | reverse complement strand
ACTATCTGTGATAGTAGGCATACCACGGGAAACAAAACCCGGCGAGATGCGGGTTGCCATGTCCCCCGCCAATGTGAAATTCTGGTGTGACAAGGGCACTCAGATATTACTGGAGAGCGGTGCCGGTGCCGGCGCAGGTTATCCAGATGCGGAGTACGTCGCGGTCGGGGCGACAATATGCCCGAGCCGGGCGGAAATTTTCGCTACCGCGGACATCATTCTGCAAGTGCAATCATTTGGGGCAAACAGTGTGAATGGCGACGACGACCTCGCCCTGTTGCGCAAAGACCAGGTGGTTGCCGGCATGATGGATCCTCTGGGCTGCCCCCAGGCGGCGCAGAAAATTGCGCCCACTGGAGCAACCGCCATCGCCATGGAACTGGTGCCGCGCATCAGCCGCGCACAGAGCATGGACGTGCTGTCATCCATGGCCACACTCGCTGGTTACAAGGCGGTGTTAATGGGCGCAGCGTTGTCGCCGCGCATTATGCCCATGTTAATGACGGCCGCGGGCACCCTAAGCCCCATGCGGGTATTTATCATGGGTGTCGGCGTTGCCGGATTACAGGCCTGCGCGACCGCCAAACGCCTCGGCGGTGTGGTGGAAGCCTACGACGTGCGGCCCGCCGCCCGCGAGCAGATTTTATCCGTGGGCGCCAAACCCGTGGAGCTGGATCTGGAAACCGAAGCGTCCGAGGGCAAGGGTGGTTACGCGAAGGAGCAGGGCGAGGACTTTTTACGTCGCCAGCGGGAGCAGATGAGCGCCATCCTCGCCCGCCAGGATCTGGTCATTACGACGGCCGCCATCCCCGGCGCTAAATCCCCTGTTCTGGTCACCGCGGAAATGGTGGCCCATATGAAACCCGGCGCGGTGATTGTAGACCTGGCCGCCGAGCGAGGTGGCAACTGCGAACTCACGAAACTGGATGAAACCGTGGTGGTAAACGGCGTCACCATTATCGGCCCGGACAATATCGCCAGTAGCATTGCGCAGCACGCCAGCCAGATGTACGGGAAGAATATGGAAGTGTTGCTGGGCCAGCTTATTGACCCGGACGGCAAGCTGCAACTCGATTTCAGCGATGAAATTATTATCGAAACCGTTACTGCCCACGGCGGCGACGTGCGCCATCAGCGCCTGCGCGAGCTACTTGGCCTGGCGCCCTCGGTGACCGAGCTGAGCGCCACACAACCGGGCGCCACACAACAAGGGGGGAATTCCTGATGGAATTACTGGTTATGCAACTGGCGCTGTTTGTACTCGCGCTATTTCTCGGCGTGGAGCTCATCAACAAGGTGCCACCCACCCTGCACACGCCGCTTATGTCCGGTACCAATGCCATCTCCGGTATCACCCTGGTCGGTGCCGTACTGGCTGCTGGCGCCGACAGCGACTCCGTACTGGTGACGTGGCTCGGCTTTGCCGCGGTAGTCATGGCGACCCTCAACGTGGTTGGTGGATATCTGGTTACGAATCGCATGCTGGCGATGTTCAAGCGTAAGGAATAATCGATGAATGCTTCTGTTGAACACCTGGCCTACCTGGTAGCCGCGATACTTTTTATCCTCGGCATCAAGGGTTTAACCCGACCCAAAACCGCCGTGCGCGGCAATACCCTGTCCGCCCTGGGGATGTTAATCGCGATCGCCTTCACCCTGTTTGATCGTCACATTCTCAGTTTTGATTACATCGTCGCGGGCATGGCCGTGGGCACGGTTATCGGCGCCGTCATGGCGCTTAAAGTTAGCATGACCGCGATGCCGCAGATGGTCGCTCTGTTGAACGGCTTCGGGGGCGGCGCGTCCCTTACCCTGGCCGCGGCCAGCTATTTGTTAACCGCGCACAGCACCGGTTACGAAGCCGGACCGATGGGCACCATAGCAGTTCTGTTTGTGATGGTGACCGTACTGATCGGCGCGGTAACCATGACTGGCAGTCTGGTGGCATTTGCAAAATTGCAGGAATTGATATCCGGCAAACCGATCGGATTTGCAGGCATGAAGTATCTTAACGGCGCTATTTTTATCGCGGCCGCAGGCCTGCTCGGCGCGTTTTGTCTCGATCCCTCCCATGGCGATCTGTTCTGGCTGGTGCTGGGCCTGTCCTTGCTGCTCGGCATCACCCTGGTGTTGCCCATCGGCGGCGCCGATATGCCGGTGGTTATCGCCCTGCTGAACTCCTATTCCGGAATAGCCGCCGCTGCCGCAGGATTTATTCTCGGCAATACCGTATTGATTGTTGCTGGATCACTGGTGGGCGCATCGGGATTGATTCTGACCAAAATCATGTGTGTCGCCATGAATCGCTCGCTCACCAACGTGTTGTTTGGGGTGATGGCGGAGGGTAGCGAGGCGATCGACGCCGATGAAATTTATGCCGGTAAAATCAAGAGTGCCGAAGCAGAAGAAATCGCCATGATTCTCGAAACAGCGCGGCGTGTGGTGATCGTCCCGGGCTTTGGTCTGGCCATGTCCCAGGCTCAGCACGCGGTGCGCGAACTGGCGGACGTCCTCGCCGCAAGGGATATTGAAGTGGAATACGCCATTCACCCCGTGGCAGGCAGGATGCCGGGGCATATGAATGTACTGCTCGCCGAGGCCGAGGTTCCCTACGACCAGTTGGTGGAAATGGATCGCATCAACCCAACCTTCGAGCAAACCGACGTAGCTATCGTCATCGGCGCGAATGATGTTACCAACCCGATGGCGCGGGAAGACAAAGGCAGCCCCATCTACGGCATGCCGATTCTCAACGTGGACAAGGCCAGAACGGTGGTGGTGATCAAGCGTTCATTGAGCCCCGGGTTTGCCGGGCTACCCAACCCCCTGTTTGCCAAAGACAATTGCCTGATGGTATTCGGCGATGGCAAGAAGGCCGTGCTCGATATTACCAGCGCCCTCAACCAGAACGCATAAAACACCGCGGCTACGCCAATGACCAGGCAGTGGTATCCGCGCAGGCGTCGGTTACCACCACCATCTGGCCGCGGCTGTAACCTGCTTACCGGCAGCGATGTCACGCGGTGTTACAGTGGCGCGCAATAGCGGCCTTGCGCAGTGAGTCCGGGTTGCCGTTTACCTCTCGGCAGGCCGCAGCACCAGCGCCCATCACTAACACCGGTATCAGAACCCGTTGGACGGGGGAACTGCGGCTAAAGCCGTCCCGCAAGCTGGACTTCCCTTCACAATCCGCTAAAATGGCGCGTCTTTGCAAAAACATCTCAGCGCCACCCTCCTTAATTACCATCCGCACGAGGCCGCAATTGACAGAACCTGATGCCAGGCAACAGAACGCATTTAATTACGAGGAGCTGCTGGCCTGTAGCCAGGGTACGCTGTTTGGTCCTGGCGGCGCGCGTTTGCCAACGCCCAACATGCTGATGATAGATCGCATTACCCACATCAGCAGGACCGGCGGCAATTATGACAAAGGTGAGATTATCGCTGAACTGGATATCAAGCCGGACCTGTGGTTTTTCGGTTGCCACTTCGTCGGCGACCCGGTGATGCCGGGCTGCCTGGGACTCGACGCCATGTGGCAACTGATTGGCTTTTTCCTCACCTGGCGGGGTAACGAAGGCCGCGGTCGCGCACTGGGCTCCGGAGACGTAAAGTTTTTTGGTCAGGTGCTCCCCAGTGCCAGCAAGGTCGTTTACAAACTGGACGTGTCGCGCATTATCGAGCGCAAGCTGGTGATGGCCATCGCCGACGGCTCCATGAGCGTCGATGGCAGAGAAATATACACCGCCAAAAACCTGCGGGTGGGCCTGTTTACTTCCACTGACAACTTCTAGATAAATTCGTACAATAAGCGGCCCTGGATAGCGCGCCCGCGCAAATCCAGGGGTGATTTACATAAATATGATTCGAGGTCATTGATGAAACGTGTGGTGATCACCGGTATGGGCGTTGTCTCGTGCCTCGGCAACGATGTGGATACGGTCCTCGACGCTCTTAAAAACGGGCGCTCCGGCGTGCGCGTCAAGGACGATTATCGGGAGATGGGACTCAAGAGCCAGATTGCGGGGCAGATTGACATCGATCCGAAAGCACACGTCGATCGCAAGGACTTGCGGTTTATGAGCATGGCCGCGGTGTACGGCTATGTGGCCATGCAGCAGGCGATCACCGATGCGCGGCTCGAGCACCATCAGGTCTCCAACCCGCGCACCGGCATTATCATGGGATCCGGGGGTATTTCCGGCGAAAAATTCGTCGAATCTATCGATACCCTGCGCAACAAAGGTGTGCGCAAGATGGGACCCTACCGCGTCACGCAAATTATGAGCAGCACGGTGGCCGCCTGTCTGGCCACGCCGTTT
>JBFJMM010000187.1:0-4349 GCA_041633885.1 Porticoccaceae bacterium | reverse complement strand
AGTGCTCGGTGCCGGCAATACGCCCCACCACCGCAATATGGGGGCGACTGGTGCGGTACAGAAACAACAACATGGCCAGCCCTACGCCAATTAACAGACCCTGTTCGATGCCCAACGCCAGAACCCCCAGCAAGGTGACAGCCTGCCCCATACCATCGCCCCGATCATAGCGCCAGGTGTGGCGCAGTCCTTTGAAATCGATTAATTGCCACACGGCGACGACAATAATTGCAGCCAGTACGGCCTTGGGCAGATCCGCGAGCATGCCGGTAAACATAAAGGTCGCCAAACCGACCCAACAGGCCGTTACAATTGCCGCCAACTGGGTGTTGGCGCCGGCATCGTAGTTAACCATGGAGCGGGAGAACCCCCCGGCCACCGGCATGGCGCCCGCGCAGGCGGCGGTCAGATTGGTTAATCCCAACGCTCTAAATTCCGTATCGGGATTGATCTTCTGCTGACGACGAAAGGCCAGTACTTTGGCAACGGAAATACTTTCCACGTAACCGATCACCGCGATCAGGGCGGCGGACGGCAACAGGGTCAGCCAGCCCGGCTCCGCCAGGAAGCCCAGGGACAGACCGGGCAAACCCTGAGGTACGCTGCCCACCACCGCCACCTGCCATTGGGTTTTGGCGTCCAGCACAACGGCCACCGCGATGGCCAGCACCACCAGTACCAGTGGTGCGGTGCGGCCCATAATCGCCGCCGACCCGGGGCTGATACCCACTTTCCCTAATGCCACCACCAGGGGACGGCGGGCCAGCAACAGCAGTAGCACCGCCACCACGCCAAAGGTAGCAGTCGCCCCATTAAAAGAACCGGCATTGGCAATCAGGGTGTCGATAATCTCCACGAAGCCCGCGTCTCGCGGAACCGCAATGCCGGTCAACGGAGCCAGCTGTGTACCGACGATAAAAATCGCGGCGCCGGTGGTGAAACCGGACAGTACGGGATGGCTGATAAAGTGTGTGAGCCAGCCGAGGCGCAGCAGGCCCAGAACCAGCAAAATCCCGCCACACAGGGCCGACAGAATCAGAGCCCCAGCCAGATATTTTTGTGGATCGCCCCCCGCGTAGGGGGTCAAAGCGGCGGCGACCATCACCGCCGCCACCGCCACCGGCCCCACCGCGAGGGTGCGACTGGTGCCGGTGAAAGCGTAGATGATCGGTGGAATCACACTGGCGTAGAGTCCCACTTCCGGGGGCAAACCCGCCAGCAGGCCGTATGCGAGGGCCTGAGGTACCAGCAAAATCGCGGTGATAGTGCCCGCCAGAATATCCTGCACCACCTCGCCGCGGGATCGGTTGCCCAGATCCGCGAGCAGGGGCAGCCCGTCGCGCACCAGCCTGGCGATTGTCTGAGCGGGTTTACCGTCCATCCTGTCCCTCCGGGGAGCCGGCCGCTGGGCGGGAGCCCCCGGGCTCTGGGCAGGCTATCTCAGGCGACGTCGTTGTACGCAAAGCCTTACCCCGCAGGTTGTTTGTTACCGGGGAACCGGTTCATATGCATCTTAAGAATAAACTTATATCTTATGGTTATTATGTTTGGGGCGCCCTTCGATTGCAAGTCAGTGGCCGCAAACAGCCCGCAGGCGCTTCAGTCGCCGCGACCGAGCATCTCCAATGGGTTAACGTGTCGGTCAAAATCTTCCCCGCTGATGAAACCCGACTTAATTGCCGCCTCCCTCAGGGTCAGATTCTCCTCCCAGGCCTGTTTGGCGATAGCCGCCGCCCGATCATAGCCAAGCACCGGACTCAGGGCGGTCACCAGCATCAGCGAACGCTCCATCGCCCGCTGCAATTGCTCGCCATGCGCCTGTATGCCAACCACGCAATGGTCCGTAAAACTACCCATGGCGTCCTTCAATAAGCGTAAGGATTGCAAGATATTGTGAATCAGCAGCGGCTTGTAGACGTTGAGTTCGAGATGACCCTGGGAACCGGCAAAACCGACCGCCACGTCGTTACCTATCACCTGCGCCGCCACCATGGTCAGCGCCTCGGCCTGCGTCGGATTGACCTTGCCGGGCATAATCGAACTGCCGGGCTCGTTGGCCGGCAGGCGCAACTCCCCGAGCCCGCAGCGCGGACCACTACCGAGCAAACGGATATCGTTGGCGATCTTGAACAGCGCACTGGCCAGCAAGCGCAGTCGTCCGTGTAAATCCACCAGCACATCGTGGGCGGCGAGGGCCATAAATTTGTTATCGGCGCTGGTAAACTCGGTACCACTCACTTCGCCAAGCACCCGGGCAACCTTTTGACTCCAGCCCGGTGGCGTATTTAACCCGGTGCCTACCGCGCTGCCACCCAACGCAATGGTGTGCAGCGCAGGTAACAGATCGCTCAACACGCCGCGAGCGTAGGCTAACTGAGCCGCGTAGCCACCAAATTCCTGGCCGAGGGTGATGGGTGTGGCGTCCATCAAATGGGTGCGACCGGTCTTGATCAGATCGCGAAATTCCCGGCTCTTGTCCTGGATCGCGGTTTCCAGGTGACGCAGAGCGGGCAACAATCCGTCGCGCAGTCCGCGTGCCGCGGTCACATGCATGACCGTGGGAAAGACATCGTTAGAGGACTGGGAACGATTCACGTGATCGTTAGGGTGCAACGGCGCCCCTGCCCCCCGCCCGCTACCGGCCAGTTCGTTGCCGCGGTTGGCGATCACTTCATTAAGGTTCATATTGCTCTGGGTGCCGCTGCCCGTTTGCCAGATAACCAACGGAAACTGGTGGTCGTGCTGTCCGGCAATAATTTCGTTGCACGCCTTGCAGATCAGCTCGCACAGCTCTTCGGGTAGCTGACCCAGGGCCTGATTGGCCAGCGCACAGGCCTTTTTAACCAGCGCAAAGTCGTGAATAAATGCCGCAGGAAAACGCTGATCGCCAATCTGGAAATTTTGCAAAGCGCGTTGCGTCTGCGCCCCCCACAGGGCGTCTACAGGAATATCCACACTCCCCAGACTATCCGTTTCCCGACGAAATTTATCCATGCTGTGATCCACACCACCCGCGGGCTCGGCGCACAAAGCGCGCCCCGGAGTCGCTAACGATCCGCCAGTTGCCCCAGCACGTAGTGCAGAATGCCTCCGCTTTTGTAATAGCTCAGTTCGTTATCCGTATCGATGCGACACACCAATAAACAGCTGTCCCGCGTGCCGTCCTCGCGCTCCACCACCATGCTTACCTGTCCCCCGGGCACAAGTTCGGCCAGCCCTTCGAGATGGAAACGTTCGCTGCCGTCCAGCCCCATACTGACCCGGGTCTGTTCGCCGGCAAATTGCAGCGGCAACACCCCCATGCCGATTAAATTAGAGCGATGAATGCGTTCGAAACTTTCGGCGATAACTGCGCGCACGCCCAGCAGACGCGTGCCCTTCGCCGCCCAGTCGCGACTCGAACCGGTGCCGTATTCCTTGCCGGCGACGACAACCAGAGGCACGCCGTCCCGTTGGTAGGCCATGGCCGCAGCGTAGATCGACATCGGTTCACCGCCCGGCAAGCGCGTGTAGCCGCCTTCGACCCCCGGTACCAGTTCGTTGCGCAGGCGTACATTGGCAAAAGTGCCGCGCATCATGACTTCGTGATTGCCACGTCGCGAACCATAGGAATTAAAATCCGTTACCTCGACACCCCGCTCCTGTAGATAGCGCCCCGCCGGACTGTCCTCATCTATGTCGCCAGCGGGCGAAATATGGTCGGTAGTGACTGAATCCCCCAACAGCGCCAACAGGCGCGCACCCACGACGGGGCTGGTGGTATCGTCGCCAATCTCGTCAAAAAACGGTGGGTTGCGAATGTAGGTGGAGGCTTCATCCCACGTGTAGGTGTTGCCCTCGGGAATCGGCAGTGCTCGCCACTGGTCGTCGCCGGTAAATACGTCGGCGTACTCGCGGCGAAACATGTCCCGGTCCACTTGCGCAACGGCCGCGGCAATCTCCTGATTACTGGGCCAGATATCCCGCAAATAAATTGATTCGCCCCGGGCGTTAACGCCCACCGGGTCCACCGACAGATCGAGGCGCGTGGTACCCGCGAGGGCAAATGCCACCACCAGCGGCGGCGAGGCCAACCAGTTTGCCCGCACCTCTGGATGAATACGTCCCTCAAAATTTCGATTGCCCGAGAGCACAGCGGATACCGTCAGATCGCCGGCCTGTATGGCCTGCTCCAGTTCCGGGGCCAGCGGTCCCGAGTTGCCAATACAGGTGGTGCAGCCATAACCCACCAGGTTAAATCCCAGTTGATCCAGATACGGCTGTAAACCGGCCTTGGCCAGATAATCGGTCACCACCTTGGATCCCGGCGCCAGCGACGGCTTAACCCAGGGCTTGCGCGTCAGCCCCTT
>JBFJMM010000186.1:0-4350 GCA_041633885.1 Porticoccaceae bacterium | reverse complement strand
TCCACGCTTTTATGGACCTGTTCATGTGTTAAGCCCTGGCCGGGGCTATAACCGGTCCTAAGCCCTCTTTTTTGGCCTGTCCCCGGGGCAGTCTTTCCGTCTTTTTTCCACGCCCCGTTTTGTCTCTTTAAAACGAGTCTCGAGCGTTCTCCCGGGTCCGGGTCTGCGCGTTTTTCGAACAATGACGAAGGGGCCGGAAAGCCGGAGATTCCCTGCCTGTCAGCGCTCAAGATATATCGTTTTAAGCCGATAACGGAGTAACTGCAGAGGAGCTATCTATGGATTTGGCAACCCTGGTCGGGCTGGTGGGGGCGATGGGCGTGGTGATGGCCTCTATCGTCCTCGGCGGCTCGCCGTTGATATTTTTTAACGTTCCTTCGCTAATCATCGTATTTGGAGGAACTTTCCTGGTGGTGCTGATGAAGTTCAGCATCGCGCAGTTTATCAATGCATTCAAGGTGGCACTCAAGGCGTTTGTATCCAAGCAGCAGTCCCCGGAGCTGTTGATTCCGGAAATCGTCAGTCTGGCGGAAGTCGCCCGGAAAGAGGGCATGCTGGCCCTTGAGGGGCGGGAAATCAGTAATACATTCCTGGATGAGGGTATCAAAATGCTGATCGATGGCCACAACCGGGAGGTCATTCAAACCCTGATGCACAAGGATTTGCAGCAAACCGTGGAACGGCACAAATGGGGTGCCAAGGTATTTTCCGCGACGGGCGATGTGGCACCGGCCATGGGCATGATCGGCACCCTGATTGGCCTGGTGCAGATGCTGTCGGCGATGGACGATCCGAAGGCTATCGGCCCGGCCATGGCGGTTGCGCTGTTGACCACTCTCTACGGAGCCATGTTTGCAAATATGGTGGCCATACCCATCGCGGACAAACTAACCCTGCGTAAAACCGAAGAGGGCTTGTTGAAAGCTATCTGTATTGACGGGGTGCTGGCGATTCAGGAGGGCAAAAACCCCCGCGTAATCGAATCCATGTTGAAAGCCTACTTGGCCCCCTCAAAACGCGCCCTGGAACCCAGTGAGCAACCCGCCTGAGACCAGGATATTGGGGTAGGAGATGATTGAATACGGCGGTGGGGACGAGGACGATAAACCGCCAGGGCTCCCTGCGTGGATGGCGACGTTTGCGGATTTGATGTCGCTCCTGATGTGTTTTTTCGTATTGTTATTGGCGTTCTCCGAGATGGACGTGCTCAAGTACAAGCAGGTCGCGGGTTCCATGAAGGATGCGTTTGGTGTCCAGAACAAACTCAAGGCCAAGGACATACCCAAGGGCACCAGCATTATCGCCCAGGAATTCAGTCCGGGACGTCCGGCGCCGACGCCCATGAGTGTCGTCAACCAGTTCACGGTGGATACCACCAAACAGACGCTGGATATACGGGTCGACAAGCCCGGTATCAACGAGCAAGTAGGCAAGGGCGACGGGCAGGATGCGCCGGGTGAATCGGCGAAACGCCTACTGGTTGATAAATTGACAGGACTGATTGACGAAACCAGACAGGACGCACTTAAATTAAGTGAAAAGCTGTACGAAGAAGTGGCGGCAGGAAAAATTGAAATAGTGGCATCCGGCCGTTCGATCACCATCAGGATCCGTGAAAAGTGGTCGTTTCCTTCAGGATCGGCGGTACTGAATTCGGGTTTTATTCCAGTGATGGCCAAGCTTCGGGAGGTGTTAAAAGACATCCATGGCAAGATTGCCGTGGAGGGGCACACCGATAACGTGCCGATTGCAAACTATCAGTTTAGATCCAACTGGGAACTGTCGTCGTCCCGCGCGCTGACCGTGACCCACGAATTGCTGCGCGACGGGGTGATCGACGACGATCGTATGGTGCTGATCGGATATGCGGACACGGTGCCGCTGGAAGACAACGACAGCGACGAAAACCGGGGCCGTAATCGCCGGGTGGAAATCGTCATTCGCCAGGGCTTCGATGATGAAACGTCCGCGGAACTCAATAAATTGCAGCAGTCCGAGCAGGAGTTATTGCGTTCCCTGAAACTCGAACAGAATCCAAACTCCCTCACCCTGGACGCTCCGTCCAGCGTGCCAGATGGAGAGGAGGACAACATCCGTGGTTAATTCCGAAAGACGACGTTATTTTCGCATCAACGATACCATAGGACTCAGGTACCGCGTCAGCGACGGCAATGCGGATCGAGTACTGACCGATTGCGATGGACAGGTGCAGATGACCGCGCCACATATCCTGCAGGGCATCGATCGGGAACTCAACACGGTGATCAACACTTTGTGGAGGGAACAACCGGTGGCTGCTACGGCAATAGCGTTGCTCAATCGGAAACTGGCAGTACTTGCGGCGGAGATAGATATGGATGACTGTCAGTACGATGTAGATGGGCTGGTGCATGAGGAGATGGAAGTTGGGCTAAGCGGTTGTGGTATTGGCTTTGCCTGTAGCGAAGCGTTTCAGCGTGGTCAGATATTGGATTTATTTATCACCCTAAAACCATCCAATGTTCATTTGACATTGACCGGCACGGTGATTGATTGCGAGCGCCGGGAGGCCGAAACACGGCCCTACTGGTTGCGTCTGGATTTCGTGGATCTTAATAAAAATACGGAAGAGCAATTGATTCAACATATCGTGCAACGCCAGGGTGTGCAGTTGGGTAACCGTTTCAGCAACGCCGTCTAAACGCTCCAACGCAACAGCTGGTTGTTCGAGTGGTTCTGTGCGCGAGATATCAGTGGTCACAATTTTCCTCTGCCTGTGCATATATATCCACGCAATCTGAGGGATAATATCGACCTGCCTGATCGCGTTCGATATATCACGAGGAGTTGACGCTTGAATATAGAAGTTGCTTTACCCACCGGAGAATTTGCCCGCGACAGCGCTGTGCGGCGCGCCGGCGATAACATCTGGGAGGCGGAACTCAGTGCCGGTTGGTGTCTTGGCGAGATTGTAAACGGTGGCTATGTCATGGCGGTGGCGGCGCGGGCGCTGTCCGCGGCGTTGCCCCACAAGGATCCGCTGACGGTTACGGCTTATTATCTGGCCCGTGCAGTGCCTGGCCCCGTACAGTGTGTCGTAGAGGTGCTGCGCACCGGCGGTTCCGTTTCGCAGGGGCTGGTGAAGGTGCTGCAAAACGGTGAAGTCAAGGTTCAGCTGATTGCTATTTTCACCGATCGCCAGCGGCTGGCCGGCGTCGATCGGGTGCTGGAAAAAATACCAGAAATGCCGACTTTTGACCAATGCCTGTCGGCACCCTGTCCGCCGGGTTTAACGTATCGGCAACGGGTGGTGCAAAAAATGTCGCCCGCCAATGTGCGTTCTCTCGAAGGGGATCCCGATGGCAGCGGGCGCTGGTTAGGCTGGACCGCATTTGCCGATGGCAGCGCCATCGATGCGTTTGGGTTACTGATGTTTGCGGACGGTTTCCCGCCGCCACCCTTTACCCTGTATGGTCCGTCCGGCTGGGTGCCGACCCTCGAGTTGACCGTGCAGATTCACGGTTTGCCGGCGCCCGGCCCCCTGCGTTGTATGTTTAAGAGCGATATTATCAAAAATGGAATTGTCGAGGAGCAGGGTTTGATCTGGGATAGCGCCGATCAACTGGTGGTGGGTTGCCGACAAACCGCCATGTTGCGGATTTCGCCACAGGCTGGCAGTAAAAAATGGGGCGTTGCAGATTAGCAGGGCGCTAAAAGACTCTCCCGGTAAGGCACCAATTTTTTTATAATACGGGACTGGCCCTGATAACGTGCAGCATTTTGTGTTTCGGACACCACCGTCATGTCTCAACATACCGTCTACACTTTGTACAAATTTGTCGCCATGCAGCACTGGCGCGAGTTGCGGGAGCCACTGTTGGCGGTGATGACTGCTCAGGATATCCGCGGCACGGTTTTACTTGCCAGCGAGGGTATCAACGCCACGGTATCCGGCCGGGCGGATAATATCGCCGCATTTATGGATTGGCTGCGGGGGCAGGCAGGTCTTGCCGATCTGGAGTATAAGCAGTCCAGTACGGATAAGCCGCCGTTCAAGCGCGCCAAGGTCAAGTTGCGCAAGGAGATTGTTTCCATGGGCGTGGCGGGTATCGATCCGCGGCACGTGGTGGGAACCTACGTGGAGCCTGAGGACTGGAACCAACTTATCAGCGACCCGGACGTGTTGCTGATTGACACCCGCAATCAGTACGAAGTGGATGTCGGTACCTTTGCCAATGCGGTCAATCCGCAGATCGACAGTTTTCGCGAGTTTCCCGACTATGTGAAACAACACCTGGATCCGGCCAAGCATCGCCGGGTCGCCATGTTCTGCACCGGTGGCATACGCTGTGAGAAATCCACCGCGTTACT
>JBFJMM010000185.1:0-4426 GCA_041633885.1 Porticoccaceae bacterium | reverse complement strand
GAATTGTCTACCCTGTGGCGTCAGGGTCGATACGACGCCGAAAGCCTGCAGGGTGAAGATTACTGGCGCTTCACCATGATCTGTCAGCAGGCGTTCTGGAGTTTCTCCGCACAATACAAACTGTATAGCGCGGGGATGCTCGGCGAAGAGGACTGGCGAGAAAGCGAGAGTCTGATTCACTGGGCGCTGCGTGGCAAAGGCATTCGCTACTGGTGGGAGCAGGGCGG
The DNA here is from genome assembly GCA_041633885.1 of Porticoccaceae bacterium. Classification (GTDB taxonomy): domain Bacteria; phylum Pseudomonadota; class Gammaproteobacteria; order Pseudomonadales; family Porticoccaceae; genus JBFJKD01. Next base: position 4,199 of record JBFJMM010000185.1, on the reverse strand, counting down.
TCGGGCGGGAGCGAACGTCCATTTCGCCGCCTACATTGACCGGGAAATAAGTAAAAACAGTGTCCGCGCGGTTAGAGTCACCAGCGCGTCTCCGTCACAGCAAAAAGCTGATGGTAATGCGCAGCCTCACCATTCCTAGAGAATGTCCGTTATTTATTCCTTGGGTGTTCACGGTGGAACAGGTCTGGCGGCCGTTGTGCAGTGCAACGGAAATCGTTGTTACAATGGCGAAACTTTCGTCCGAGCTCTGCTACGCCATGCAAATAAACCCGATTAGGACAGGCCTGTTATCGGCTATCTTATTGTCGACCTGTGGTTACGCGGTGGCAGCTTCTGATCACCCCATCGATTTGGCCTGTGACAGTGCCGCGCGTTCGATAGTCCAAGAACTTAACAAAGATGGGTTGTTGCCCATGGCGGAGGATGCTCGGGCGCGAGCTGAAGCCGTTATTCGCGCCAGGTGCGCGCAACAGGAACTTGCCGCCCGCGCGCAGCATCAGGCTGACCGGCAGCTGGCGCTGGATAACTGGTTTTTCGAACACCGAGCGGACAAGCCGGGCAATCGGCGTCTGACCAGGAAGCGTTAGTTTATTTCATCAGCCGGATTTTCGACCGTCGCTCCCTGGTAAGGATTGCCCGGCGCCAATCTGCGGTTCGCGGACGTGGCTGAGCGCGGGTTTGACATCGACCGTTTTTTTAGCGGAAGTCCCTTGATGTTACGGCCAGCTCCTCGAGCAGGTGGCTGTGATCGAGAATCTCGCCGGCGATCACGTGAATCACCTCGTTTTTACATTCCATAATCCCCTTTACCAGCAGGAGTTGAGCGCCCAGTAGCGCCTGTCGGTAGCGGGTTTGTAAATCCTTCCAGACGATTATATTGATATTTCCGGTTTCATCTTCCAGGGTGAGAAACACCACTCCCGAAGCGCTGCCGGGCCGTTGTCGACCGGTAACCAATCCGGCGACACGGACAAAACGGTTGGTATTGAGGGCGCTTAGATCGCATTGGCGTTTGCAGTGGCGAAATATCGGGTGATCGCGCAACAGGGCCATGGGATGGCGATTCAGGGTAAGGCCGGTGCTACGGTAATCGGCCAGCATCTCATCCACTTCGCTGGGAACGGGTAGAACGATGGCCCGGTTTTTATTGGCATCGCTGGCGCGGTCCGTGTCGGCCAACAGGGGAAGCGCTGTTTCGACCCCCAGCACCTGCCAGTGGGCCTGATGCCGGTCGCCGCTGATGGCGCGCAGTGCATCAGCGCTGGCCAGGGCTTGCCGATCTTTTTTGTTGAGGCGCGCACGGCTGACAAGATCGTCGATGTTGGCAAAGGGTTGTGCGCTGCGCTCGTTGACGATGCGTTGTGCAGCCTCCCTGCCAAGGCCTTTCACAAGGCGCAGCCCCAGCCGTAGCGCGGGTTGTCGATGGGCAGTGACCTCTGCCCCGGATAATTCCAGGTGGTGATCCCAGCCGCTGTGGCGAATATCCACCGGCAGCACAGTAATGTTGTGGCGTCGCGCATCTTGCACCAACTGGGAGGCGGAATAAAACCCCATGGGCTGGCTGTTTAACAGAGCGCAGCAGAATGCGGCGGGATGATGGCATTTTAACCAGGCGGACACATAGGCGAGCAGGGCAAAGCTGGCGGAATGGGATTCGGGAAACCCGTAACCGCCGAAGCCCTTGATCTGTTCGAACAGGCGCTGCGCGAAATCCTCGCTGTAGCCCCGCGCCAACATGCCGTTAACCAGTTGGCTTTCGAATTTCATCAAATTGCCGTTTTTACCCCAGCTGGCCATGGCCCGGCGCAACTGGTCGGCCTGACCGCCGCTGAAACCGGCGGCCACCATGGCGAGCCGGATAACCTGTTCCTGGAAAATAGGAATGCCCAATGTGCTTTTCAGAACCTCCTCAATGGCGGCGCTGGGGTACGTCACCCCCGCAGGGTTCTGTCGTCGTTTCAGGTAGGGATGCACCATATCCCCCTGAATGGGGCCGGGGCGCACGATGGCGACCTGAATCACCAGGTCGTAATAACAGCGTGGGCGCAGTCTGGGCAGCATGGACATTTGCGCGCGGGACTCCACCTGAAACACGCCGATGGTGTCGGCCCGGCACAGCATGTCGTAGGTGGCGCTGTCGTTTTCCGGAATGGCCTGCAGATCGGGAACCGCGGCGCTGTAACCGCGCACCAGTTCCAGGCATTTGCGAATGGCGCTGAGCATGCCGAGAGCGAGGATATCCACCTTCATCAAACCGAGGGCTTCGATGTCTTCCTTGTCCCACTGAATCACCGTGCGCTCCGGCATGCTGGCGTTTTCCACCGGCACCAGCTGGCTGATTGGCCCCGCACTGATGACGAAACCGCCAACGTGTTGGGACAGGTGGCGGGGAAAGCCGAGGATTGCCTGGACCAGCAGTAGAAAATGTTGCGCGAGGGCTTGCTGGTCGAGCAGATTGTTCTCGGCAAAGCGTTGTTGCAAATCGCCACTGCGATCCCACCAGGCGAGGGAAGTGGCCAGTTGATCCACCAATGGCGGGGGCAGACCGAGGGCTTTGCCCACATCGCGGATGGCGCTGCGGGTGCGATAGGTAATCACAGTGGCCGCCAGCGCCGCCCGTTCGCGGGAATATTTTTTGTAAATATATTGAATCACTTCCTCGCGCCGCTCGTGTTCGAAATCCACGTCGATATCCGGCGGTTCGTCCCGTTCCCTGGAGATAAACCGTTCAAACAGCAGCGCGACGCGGGTGGGGGACACTTCGGTGATGAAGAGGCAGTAGCACACCACCGAATTGGCGGCGGAGCCGCGACCCTGACATAAAATGTTGCGACTACGGGCGAATTGCACAATGTCGTAGACGGTTAAAAAATAGTACTCGTAGCGCAACTCGCGAATCAGCGCTAATTCCCGCTCGATGGTGGTTTGTATGGCTGGCGGTACTGTCTGTGGCCAGCGTTGTCTGGCGCCGGCCATAACCAGCTCGCGCAGATGCTGGTGGGGTGTCACCCCTGCGGGCACGACTTCGGCAGGGTATTCATAGCGTAGTTCGTCGAGGGAAAAATGGCAGCGAGCGCTGATATTGAGGGTTTCCCGAAGCAGCACTTCAGGGTACAGGCGTTGCAGCGTGGCCAGGGGCCGCAGGTAGCGTTCGCTGTTGGCCTGCAAGCGGGTGCCGAGTTGTGAAATGCTGGTGTTGAGGCGAATGGCGGTGAGGGTATCCTGCAGCGGTTTGCGGGTGCGCTCGTGCATATGCACATCGCCACAGGCGACCATGGGAATAGCGAGGCTCTGTGCGAGGGCATAGAGTTGCAGATAGCTGGCCTGTTCGCCGTCGCGCAACAGGCGCGTGACCCCAAGCCACAGGCGGTCGTCAAAAATAGCGCGCAGGACATGGCCAACCTCGACGGAATTTGGCGTCTCGAGGGCGGTCGGCCAGATTGCCAGGCAGCGCCGTATGCAGCGCCGTATGTCCGCCAGGGCGAGGCGATACGCTCCCTTGGGACTGCGGCGGCGGGCCAGGGTGATCAGGGCTGAGAGTTCCCCGTAGGCGGCGCGATCCGGCGCGAGCAGGACCAGTTTGCATTGTTCCTGCACATAAAATTCGCTGCCGATAAGCAATTGAATATTCTGTTCGCGCGCCGCGACATGGGCTTTGACGACGCCCGCCAGGGAGCATTCATCGGTGATGGCCAGAGCGTGGTAACCCAGCTCTACGGCGCGCATCACCAGTTCTTCGGGGCGGGAAGCGCCGCGTAGAAACGTGAAGTTACTCAGGCAGTGCAATTCTGCGTACACGGCGCTAACCGAAAATTCCGTGCACAAACCAGCGCCGGGTATCGAGCTCCCGGTAAATCCAGTACACCGCGCCCTGCCCGTGGCGGGCAATAAAGTAATCCCGGTGTACGGGTTTATGCCACCACGCGCCTTCGATACGTTCCGGGCCGTGCAGCAGTTGTAGCACGCCGCGCCAGTACAGCTGCTGGCCGCGGCGTTGAATTTCCTCCGGGTTGGATAATAACCAGGCGGGACGCTGTGGCGCGGTTGGGGTCGTAACATGAGCCGTAACATGAGCCGTAACATCTACCGTATCAGATAGCTGAGTGCTGGGCGGGCGCTGCAGGGATAGAGCGGGTGCGTGGAGCGCTTGCCAGGCATATTCCGGAATGTGGCTGTCGGCCAATGCCAGTCCGGAGATG
>JBFJMM010000184.1:0-4455 GCA_041633885.1 Porticoccaceae bacterium | reverse complement strand
GTCGGCCACCCGACGGCAACCAGACCGCGAGTATTATGGACTTTATCAGTGTACGCGGGGCGCGCACCCACAACCTGAAAAATATCGACCTCGACCTGCCCCGGGAAAAGCTGATTGTTATCACCGGCCTGTCCGGATCGGGCAAGTCTTCCCTGGCCTTCGACACCTTGTACGCCGAGGGCCAACGGCGCTATGTGGAGTCCCTGTCGGCCTATGCCCGTCAGTTTCTGTCGATGATGGAAAAACCGGACGTGGACCACATTGAGGGCCTGTCACCGGCTATATCCATCGAGCAGAAATCCACCTCCCACAACCCGCGTTCCACGGTCGGCACAATTACCGAAATCTACGACTACCTGCGCCTGCTGTACGCCCGGGTCGGCGAGCCGCGCTGCCCCGATCACGGCGAGCCACTGGCGGCACAGACTATCGGTCAGATGGTGGATCAGGTGCTCGCCCTCGGCGACGACACCCGCCTGTTGTTGCTGGCGCCGCTCATTCGCGAGCGCAAGGGCGAACACCTGCACGTATTCGCCCATCTGCGCGCCCAGGGATTTATCCGCGCGCGGGTCGATGGCCAGGTCTACGAACTCGACGATATGCCGGAGCTGGAAAAAAACAAAAAGCACACCATCGAAGTGGTGGTCGATCGGATCAAGGTGCGGGCCGATCTGGCACTGCGGCTGGCGGAATCCTTTGCCACCGCCCTCGATCTGTCCGAAGGGCTGGCCATCATTCATTTTCTGGATGGCGAACAACCGGACAAAGCGTTCTCCGCGCGCTTTGCCTGCCCGGTGTGCAACTACAGCATCAACGAGCTGGAACCGCGTATTTTTTCCTTTAACAATCCCTCGGGCGCCTGCCCCGGCTGCGATGGCCTTGGGGTGAAACAATTTTTTGATATCGACCGCGTTGTCCAGCACCCGGAGGCAACCATCTCCCAGGGGGCGATCCGCGGTTGGGATCGGCGCAACCTGTTCTACTTCAATATGCTCACCTCTCTCGCGGAACACTACGGCTTCGACATCGACGCCCCGTTCAATGCACTGAGCCAGGCCCATCAGCAACGGATTTTGTTCGGCAGTGGCAAGGAAGAAATCACCTTCAATTACGTCAATGAACGGGGCTCCGTGTTCAAGCGCACCCATACCTTTGAAGGCATCATTCCCAATATGGAGCGACGCTACCGGGAAACCGAGTCGCAAACCGTGCGCGAGGAGCTGACGCGCTTTGTGAACACCCGCCAGTGCCCGGATTGCGGTGGGCAGCGCCTCAACAAGGCCGCCCGCCATGTGTTTGTGGACCAACGCACCCTGCCAGAAATTACCGCCCTGTCGGTGGGTGCCCTTGCCGAATACTACCAGCAACTGGACATTCCCGGTCGTCCCGGGGAAATCGCCAAAAAAATTCTCGTGGAAATCCACAATCGCCTGCGCTTTCTGGTGGACGTGGGCCTCAATTACCTGACCCTCGAGCGCAGCGCCGAAACCCTGTCGGGCGGGGAAGCCCAGCGCATCCGCCTGGCCAGCCAGATTGGCGCCGGCCTGGTGGGAGTTATGTACATACTCGATGAACCCTCCATCGGTTTGCACCAGCGGGACAACGAACGTCTGTTGAAGACCCTGACCCGGCTGCGGGATCTGGGCAACACGGTGATTGTGGTGGAACACGACGAAGAGGCGATCCGCGCCGCCGACCACATTATCGACATCGGCCCCGGCGCCGGTGTGCACGGCGGTCGGATTCTCGCCCAGGGACTGGTGCCGGACATTATCGCCTGCAAAGCGTCCCTCACCGGGGCCTATCTGTCCGGTAAAACGTGCATCACCGGCCCGGTGAAGCGCACCCCGCGGGATAGTAATAAATTACTGCACATCACCGGCGCCTGCGGCAATAACCTGCAAAACGTCGATCTGGATATTCCCATCGGCCTGTTCACCTGCATTACGGGCGTGTCCGGGTCCGGGAAATCCACGCTCATCAACGAAACCCTGTATCCCCTGGCGGCCACCGTCCTCAACAAAGCAACCACTCTCAAGGCGGCCAGCCACAAAACCGTTGCCGGGCTTGAGTATCTCGACAAATGTGTCGACATCGACCAGAGCCCCATCGGCCGCACCCCGCGCTCTAATCCGGCCACCTACACCGGTATTTTTACCCCCATCCGCGAACTGTTCGCCGCCACCCAGGAGGCGCGCTCCCGGGGCTACAAACCCGGACGCTTCAGCTTTAACGTCAAGGGTGGCCGCTGCGAGGCCTGTCAGGGGGATGGCGTGACCCGGGTAGAAATGCATTTTCTACCGGATGTCTATGTCACCTGCGATGTCTGCAAAGGTATGCGCTACAACCGGGAAACCCTCGAAATTCGCTACAAGGGTAAAACCATTCACCAGTTGCTGGACATGACCATCGAGGACGCCCGGCAGTTTTTCGACCCGGTGCCGAGTGTCGCCACCAAACTGCAAACCCTGATCGACGTGGGTCTGTCTTACATCAAACTCGGGCAGTCGGCGACCACCCTTTCCGGCGGCGAGGCACAGCGGGTCAAACTGTCCCGGGAGCTGTCCAAGCGCGACACCGGGCGCACCCTGTACATTCTCGACGAGCCCACCACCGGCCTGCATTTTCACGACATTCAGCAACTGTTAAACGTGTTGCACCGCTTTCGCGACCACGGCAACACCGTGGTGGTGATCGAGCACAACCTGGATGTGATCAAGACCGCCGACTGGGTGATCGATCTTGGGCCCGAGGGCGGTAGCGGCGGTGGCCAGATCATTGCCCAGGGTACGCCGGAGCAGGTCGCAGCAACCGAGGGATCCCATACCGGCCATTTTCTGCAACAACTGCTGCAAAGGCCGGTGCGCAAAAAAGCCGCCAAAAAGTAGGGCCGACATGCATCGCGCGCGCCGTGTTTGCCAACAGATGCCGGCCGGTATCTTTCTGTTTCACCGTCAGTGTGGCACCATCCCGCCATGAAAATTTTCAGTGTGGGCGGCGCGGTGCGGGACAAATTGCTCGGCCTTCCGGTCAAGGATCGGGACTGGGTGGTAGTGGGCGCGACACCACAGCAGATGCTGGATCAGGGCTTTCGCCCGGTGGGCAAGGATTTCCCCGTCTACCTGCACCCGCGCACCGCCGAGGAATACGCCCTCGCCCGCACCGAGCGCAAAAGCGGCAAAGGCCATACGGCCTTTCAGTTCACCAGCGACCCAGGTATCACCCTGGAAGAGGATCTGGCGCGCCGGGATCTGACCATTAATGCCATTGCCGAAGACGCCAGCGGCCAGCTGATCGACCCCTACGGCGGGCAACGGGATATCGCGAACAGGGTGTTGCGCCATGTGTCCCCCGCCTTCGCGGAAGATCCGCTGCGGGTACTGCGGGTGGCCCGTTTCGCGGCCCGCTACCGGCATCTGGGTTTTCGCGTGGCGGACGACACCCTGGCGCTCATGAGTGCCCTCACCGCCAGCGGCGAACTGGACCACCTCTCCGCGGAACGGGTGTGGCAGGAAACCGACCTTGCCCTGGGTGAGTCGTCGCCCCGCACCTACATCGAAGTGCTGCGTGCCTGCGGCGCGCTGCGGGCGCTGCTTCCGGAAGTAGATCGGCTGTTCGGCGTCCCCCAGCGGGCGGACTATCACCCGGAGGTGGATACCGGCCTCCACATTCTGCTGGCCCTGGACCAGGCCACGACCCTCAGCGACAACCCTGCGGTACGCTTTGCAGTGCTCGTGCACGATCTCGGTAAGGGCATCACGCCCGCGGCTATTCTGCCCCGCCATATCGGTCACGAGGAAGGCGGCGTACCCCTGGTGAATCAGGTTTGTGACCGCTTACGGGTACCCCAGCGCTACCGGCAACTGGCGGTCGCGGTGACCCGTTACCATTTGCTGTGCCACAAAATTGAAAGCCTGCGCCCGGCCACCATCCTGAAAATTCTCAAAGGACTGGATGCCTTTCGCCAGCCGGATAACATGGCGCAATTTTTATTGGCCTGCGAGGCGGACGCCAGAGGGCGCACCGGCTTTGCGGATCGGCCCTACCCGTCGGCGGCCTGGTTACATACCGCATTTACTACGGTGCGCGATCTGTCCGCGCAGGAATTTGTCGAGCGCGGCCTTACGGGGGCGGCGATCGGCGCGGCACTGGACGCCCGACGCATTGAACTGCTCACTGCGTACAAGACCTCGAGTCCCGTCGCCGCCCAGGCGAACCCCAATTGTTAACCGCCACCGCCCCCGTCGCATTGGTCACCGGCGCCGCCCGCCGCATCGGCGCCGCCATTGCCCGAACGTTACACCGCGCTGGCTACCGCACCGTACTGCACTACCATCAGTCTGCGCGGGAAGCGCAGGCGCTGTGTGACGAACTTAATCGACGCACGGCCGATTCAGCGACGCTGCTGCGCGCCGATTTGACCGACATGGGGGCGGTGCGCACCCTCGCCGCCGC
>JBFJMM010000183.1:0-4463 GCA_041633885.1 Porticoccaceae bacterium | reverse complement strand
CCCGTTCGACAGGGTAAATGTTACAACTCAAGTATCTTTTTATAAGCCGCAATTTCCACGTTAAAATCAGTGGTCTGGCGCAAATGATCGCGCATGCCTTCGAGGGCATCCGGCTCCCCATGGACCAGTTGAATGGCAGTGCCCGAGGTAAGCGCGGACTGTTTCAACCATTTTTCCAGATCCACATAATCGCCGTGGCCGGAGAGGCCGTCGATAACTTCGATGCGCGCACGGTTGGGAATCCACTGGCCGTGAATTTTTACGCTTTCGACACCCTGTTGCATCTTGGCGCCGCGCGTGCCACCGGCCTGATAGCCGGTGAACAATACCGTCGTGTGATGATTGTTCAACAAGCGTTTTAGATGGTGCAAAATTCTACCGCCGGTGACCATGCCACTGCCCGCAATAATAATATGTGGATAACGCACGCTGGACAGCGCTTTGGATTCCTCCACCTCCCGGGTAAACGTGATAACCCCACACATGGCGCGACACTGCTGGTCGCTGAGGCGATGGTAATCGCTATAGCGGCAATAAATATCTGATACGTCAATCGCCATCGGGCTATCGAGATAAACCGGCATTTTGGGTATGCGTCTGTCGTGGATCAACGTGGTCAGCATATGTTGTACGGTCTGCGCGCGACCAACGGCGAAACTTGGAATCAATAAAATTCCGCCATTCTCGGCGGTGCTGGTGACAATCTCCGCCAGTTGTTCAAAGGGATCGCGTTTGTCGTGGCGGCGATTGCCATAGGTGGATTCCAGCACCAGCAAATCCAGTTCGGGCAACGGTACCGGCGGGTGCATGAAAATATCATCGGGACGACCGACGTCTCCGGAAAATCCGACACGCTTACCCTGCGCCTCAACAATAATACTGGCAGCGCCGAGAATATGCCCGGCGCTCCGATAGTGCACGGCAATATCCCCCACCGTAATGGTTTCGTTAAATTCAATCGACTGAAATAATTCCATGCTCCGTTGCGCGGTGGCGCGATCGTACAGCGGTTGCGGAAGCGCGTGCTTCCCGAGTTTGTGCTTGCGATAAAATTTGGCGTCCTCTTCCTGAATATGCCCACTGTCGGCCAGTAAAATTGCGCATAACTCCGTGGTGGCGCGATGCGTAAAGACGGGCCCGCGATACCCATTTTTGTAAAGCACCGGAATGTAACCCGAATGATCGAGATGGGCATGGGTAAGCAACACCGCGTCGAGGGTTTTGATGTCGAAAGGAATTTCCTGCCAGTTGCGCTCGCGCAGCCATTTGTAACCCTGATACAGGCCGCAGTCCACCAGAACGCGGGTGGTCGACGTTTCGATCAGATACTTCGACCCAGTAACCGTCTCCGCGCCACCCAGAAAAGTTATTTTCATTCCCCGCGCTCCATACCAGTCGAAATTAATTCACGAATTGGTTCAAGCAAACTATCCGTCAGGTCCACCACATTGGAACTGTGCGCTATAGAGTTGGTGGTTACCAGTTGTTGCAAACCCCGTTGCACCAGGGTTTTGTCAACGCTATCGGCAAAAATGCCATGTACCGCCGCACAACTAACCCGCGCAATACCCTGCTGTTGCAACGCTTCCATACATTTGAGAATGGTCTGACCACTGGAGATAACATCGTCAATAATCACCGCCGTGCGATCGCCGTATGGGGATAGATCGGGCAATGTGATCACCACATCGCGATCCCCGTAGCGCTGCTTGGCACCGACCACAAAGGGTTGTCCGCTGCGCCGCGCAATCTCTGCGACCCATTGCTCGCTTTCCGCATCCGGCCCTACCAACAGCAGTTTTGTTTGCCCCTTAAGCCAGTCCGCCAATGCGGGTGCGCCGGGCACGACGCGCGTGGGCACCGAATAAATTTCATCCAACGAACGGAAACGGTGTAAATGGGGATCCACGGTCACCAGCCAATTTATCTGTGTTGACAGCAACTGGGCAAAAATACGCGAAGTAAGCGCCTCGCCTTCGACAAAGCGCCGATCCTGGCGCATGTAGCTCAGATACGGCGCAACCAGACCGACCGAAGATGCGCCAAACTCCCGCAAAGTGGCCAGCAGGAATGCGAGGGGCAAATATTTAGCGTCGGGCTGCGCCAGTTCGGCCAGCACGATACAGGCGCGCCCCTTCACCGAAGTATCCACCCGTAAATAGGATTCACCGTCGGGAAAGGAGCGACGAGTTATCGCACCCTGTGGGATGCGCAATTTTTGGCATAACGAATGGGCCAATGGATGCGGCGACAACGCAAACATCAGCGGATCGGCTGGTGCCCCCGTGGGGGTTGAACGCTTCATTCGTCACCTGCAATAACAAACATGCCAGCGTTGTCCCGGTAATAGGCAAGCGCATACTGCAATTCACCGGTGCTTTGCGCGTACAGGGTGAACAACGCATCGCCCGCAACCACTGCGCTCCCGCTATTAACGTGCAGACGCAGCCCGGCAGCGATATCCTGCGGGGCGCCGGCCAGTTTGGCCAGGCGCGCCAACTTGCGATTGTCGATGGACTGGATAACGCCACTGCGCGGTGCCGTCTGCAATTCACAATATTCAGCCTGCGGCAGCTGCTTGCCACCACCCTGGGCCGCGACGATACGTTCAAATTGTTTTAGTGCCGCACCACTGTCCAGTATATGTACAGTACTATCCATGGCTTTCTGGAATCCGCCACCCCGCGCAAAATCCAGCAGATGTGCCGACAACAATAAGGCGCGCCCGCGCAAATCCTGCGGGGCGTCGGGCGCACATCTGAGTACGGACAATATATCCCTGGCCTCTTCCACCGGCCCGATGCCAGCGCCGACCGGGCGACTGCCGTCCGTGATAATACATTTAACCTGAATGCCACAGGCCGCACCGACCCGGGTAAACAGCGCCGACAGGTGTTCCGCATCGGCGCAACTGCGAACCTTCGCCGTCGCGCCCACCGGCATATCAATCAGCACGTGGGTGGAACCGGCGGCTATTTTTTTTGACAACACCGAAGCGACCAACTGCCCCTCTCCATCGAGACTCAGGGCGCGCTCGATGCGTATCATTAAATCGTCGGCCGGACTTAAGTTGACCGCGCCCCCCCACGCCAGGCAGGCGCCGGTTGTGGTAACCACCCGTTCAATGTCCGCAACATCCAGGGTCACATTGGTCAACGTCTCCATGGTGTCAGCGGTACCGGCCGGTGAGGTAATGGCGCGGGACGAGGTTTTCGGTATGGTTAATCCTGCCGCGCTGGCGATAGCAACGATGAGGGGTGTGGTACGGTTGCCGGGCAACCCACCGATGCAGTGTTTATCAAACACTTTATCCACATGTGGCCAATGTAAGCGCCTGCCGCTGGACACCATCGACTTGGTGAGCGCCACTATTTCCCCGAAATCAAGGCGTCGACCCGCGCATACGCTGAGAAAGCTACCGATTTCAACGTCGCTGTATTTGTATTCACTAATATCCGCGATAATCGCTGCTATCTCTTCAGCGCTCAGCGCATGGCCGTAGACTTTTTTGCGCACCCCGCTAAACGACGTCACCACTGGCGCGTGATTGACGTAAACCCGATCGCCATTGGCGACGCCGAGGCGACTTATGGCAATGCGCGACAAACCGATATGACCGGCCTCGAGCCGCGTGCGATCAACAATATTCAGCGTTGCAATCAGACGCTTATCGTTAATCCCGACCTGCACCCGGGAACTGGCATTAAAACCTTCGGCGCGACAGATGGTACAGTCCTCGCGCATATACACCAGCGGTTCCTGGTGTGTATCTATACCCATATCGACAACTACGAGGGTTTGCACTTCGGTCATACTCTACTTCCCGGAAAAAACCACACCCAACCGCGGAAAACGGTTCCGCGACAGAACAAAGTCATACATTAGTCCAGTTTAGCTGGCGCATAGCGACACGCGAGCAGTGTGGTAAGCATCTCTTCTATCACAGCGGCAAATGCGGCGACGCACTCGGCGGCATACAACTCAGGTCGGCGCTCGCGCGTTGGCACTAAAATTTGGCATCCACCGGGGTGTGCGTGCCATATATGCCCGGTATTCATTACCAAACTCCGCAAGAGCCATTTGTTCTTCCCGTTTTGCCAAACGTAAATAGGCGTGTTATGGGTGCGGGCTGTTTTCCGGGCGACCTTGGCGGCCCGCCGGAGCGCCCGTCCGGCGCCTTGGTCGAATAATTTCGCCTCTGTTTTCGCACTTGTTCTTTTCATGGCCCCACCTCCAGTAATTGTTTGACATTGCCAAAGTTGTCCTGTACTGACGGCTCTTGCGACGCCGTTTATGAGGGGTCATGTGAAGATCCCATAGAGTGGCAACTTAACCTAACAAAGTTTTGCAACTCAATTTTATGATTTCTCTGCATGTCCTTTCCGGGTGTTGCGGTTGGATGTCTGCGAACACGTCCGGATCCCTTGATTTTAGCCTGATAATCGACTGCCGTGTTTAGCATG
>JBFJMM010000182.1:0-4502 GCA_041633885.1 Porticoccaceae bacterium | reverse complement strand
GTAGAAAAAGTGCTGAGGGCCGAAGAACAACAGTTTGCCAAAACCCTCGAAAAAGGGATGGGGGTTCTGGAGGCTGCATTGGCCGCCGTGCAGGGCTCGCAGATTCCCGGCGATATAATATTCCAGTTGTACGACACCTATGGTTTCCCCACGGATTTAACCAACGACATCGCCCGCGAACGGGGGCTGTCGCTGGACATGGACGGCTACGAGCGCTGTATGGCGGAGCAGAAAAAACGCGCCCGTGCCGCCAGCAATTTTGGCGTGGATTACGCTGCAACGCTGGCGATAGAGGGGGAAACAGTTTTCAACGGTTACGATAACCTGGCGTGGAGAGCCAGTATTGTCGGGCTGTTCGTCGCCGGCGTGGCGGTGGACGAAGCGGCAGAGGGGCAGGAGGCCGTCGTGGTGCTGGACCAGACGCCGTTTTACGGCGAGTCCGGTGGGCAGGTTGGCGATACCGGCTATCTGACCACCCGCGACGGGCGTTGCGAAGTGCTGGATTGCCAGAAACAGGGCGCGAATCACTTGCACATCAGCCGCGTATTACACGGTATTTTGCGGCGTGGCGATGCGGTTACCGCCGAGGTCGATAGCACCGTGCGCAGTGCAGTCGCGCAGAATCACTCCGCCACCCATCTGTTGCACGCGGCCCTGCGGGAGGTGCTGGGCGAGCACGTGTTGCAAAAAGGTTCGCTGGTGGATTCAAAGCGCCTGCGGTTTGATTTCGCCCACGGGGAGGCGATTAGCCCACGGCAGCTAAAGGCGGTGGAACGGCGGGTCAACGACGAAATTCGCCGTAATACACCGGTGCAAACGGCACAGATGTCCATGGCGGAGGCGCAGCGCAGCGGCGCGATGGCGCTGTTTGGCGAAAAATACGGTGAGACGGTGCGGGTGCTGACTATGGGGGACGGATTTTCCGTCGAACTCTGTGGTGGTACTCACGTTAATCGCACCGGCGATATCGGCCTGCTGCGGATTACCTCGGAGTCGGGTATTGCCGCGGGTGTGCGGCGGGTGGAAGCGGTAACCGGCGACACCGCGCTGGCGCTGTTTGATGAGGTCGAAACGCGCCTGGACGCCGTCGCGGCGGTGCTGAAAACCAACCGCGCACAGGTGCTGGAAAAAGCGACGCAGATGGCGGAGCAACAGCGTGTGCTAAGTCGCGAAATCGACGGCCTGAAGAACAAGCTTGCGGGTGCGGCGAGTGGCGATATCCTCGCGGACGTGCGCGAGATAGCGGGCGTCCAGTTACTGGTCAAGCATCTCGATGGCGTGAACGCCAAAACCCTGCGCGACGTGGCCGATCAGGCTAAATCCCGTCTTGCCTGCGGCGCGTTGCTGCTGGCGGCAACCGACGAAAATAAAGTCCTGCTGATTGGCGGCGTCACGAAAAACCTGACCGATCGGGTGCATGCCGGCGATCTGGTGCAATTTGTCGCCGCGCAACTGGGCGGCAAGGGCGGGGGCAGGCCCGATATGGCCCAGGGGGGAGGCAGCGATGTACAGGCCTTGCCTGTCGCTTTGACGTCGGTACCGGACTGGTTGCAGCAACGACTGGGCCCCTGAACAGCGGTTGATCGGTTCGTTTCCCGGGAAAAAAGTGTTAAATTTGCGCGCCCTGCAAGGCGGGGCTGGTCTAATTGTGGATTGAGTAATGAGTTTAATCGTACAAAAATATGGTGGCACCTCCGTGGGCAGCGTGGAGCGTATCGCTGCCGTGGCGGAAAAAGTGGCAGGGTTTCGCGCGCGGGGCGACGATGTGGTGGTGGTGGTGTCCGCCATGAGCGGCGAAACCAACCGCCTGATCGCCCTTGCCAAAGACGTTATGGAAAACCCGACTCCTCGAGAACTGGACGTGCTGGTATCCACCGGCGAGCAGGTAACCATTGCACTGCTGAGCATGGCGCTCAATGCGCGGGGCTGTCCCGCCCGTTCCTACACGGGCGCCCAGGTGCGTATTATTACCGACAGCGTGCACACCAAGGCGCGTATCGAAGAGATCGACGTGGAGCGTATTCGGGCCGACCTTGCGGCCGGCAATGTGGTGGTAGTGGCAGGGTTCCAGGGTGTTGACGGGGACGGCAATATCACCACCCTCGGTCGCGGTGGTTCCGATACCACCGGGGTGGCACTGGCGGCTGCCCTCAAGGCGGACGAATGTCAGATATACACCGATGTGGACGGCGTCTATACCACCGATCCGCGGGTGGTGCCGGAGGCGCGCCGCCTCAATCAAATTACCTTTGAGGAAATGCTGGAAATGGCCAGCCAGGGGTCCAAGGTATTGCAAATTCGTTCCGTTGAATTTGCCGGTAAATACAAAGTCCCGCTGCGGGTGCTATCCAGCTTTGTGGAAGGCCCCGGCACGCTGATTACTCTTGAGGATAACGATACGATGGAAAAACCGGTAGTTTCAGGTATCGCATTTAACCGCGACGAAGCCAAGCTGACCATTCAGGGGGTGCCGGACACGCCGGGTGTGGCCTATCGCATTCTGGGTCCCGTCAGCGACGCCAATATCGAAGTCGACGTGATCGTGCAGAATGTCTCGGAAGACGGTTCCACATCGCTGACCTTTACCGTGCATCGCAACGATATGAACGCCGCGCGGGGCCTGCTGGAAGGGATTGCCAAAGAGCTCGGGGCAAAGTCGGTGGTTGCGGACAACCATATCGCGAAACTGGCACTGGTGGGGGTCGGTATGCGCTCCCATGCGGGTGTAGCCGCCAAAATGTTCCAGTGCCTGGCCGAGCACAATATCAATATCCAGATGATCACCACCTCCGAGATCAAGATTACCGTGGTCATCGAGGAGAAATACCTGGAGCTGGCGGTGCGGGCGCTGCACGGTTCCTTTCAGCTCGACCAGCCAGATCAGGAAGGTTAGGGGTCGGCCGGCGGAACCTGATGAAACTGAGGGGTCACTGGTTATAAGATAATAATTGGGCGTTATTATGGAATAGTTGGTACAATATGGTGGCCGAAACGTAGCACGGCAGTCTTTTGCCTGCGTTTTGGTGTCGGAACAAAAAAAATCGCCGACAGTCCCGGAAGGGCCGCATGAAGCGGTATTTTGCAGTTTAAAAGGAGAGATACATGCTTATTTTGACAAGACGTGTAGGAGAGACGCTTGTAGTAGGTGATGATGTCACTGTGACGGTTCTTGGCGTAAAGGGTAACCAGGTCCGCCTGGGTGTTAACGCCCCCAAGGAAGTGTCCGTGCACAGAGAGGAGATTTACCAGCGCATCCAGCAGGAAAGGCAACAAGGTGAAGGGGCTATATAGCCCCTTCGTTTTTTCGATCGTTATGGTATCATCCCCGCCTCGAAATTCACGGACAGTTCGTTAGTAAAATCCGGTATTAAAACCCTCTCTAAAACGCCTGCATTTGCGCCAATGCGTGTTGTTCTGGTGGCTCGGATTGTGGCGTTACTCTTGATTCGAAATGGGTGTGGGTGACCAGGGCGTAGCCCGCAGCAACGCGCTCCCCGGAGAGTGTACGTAAAGGGCTGGAAATAGACGTCGAGTAAATTGAGAATTTGGTGAGGTGGCCGAGCGGCTGACAAAACGCGTTAGCGGTTTGGGCGACCGCAGGTCGATCCCGAATGAGCATGAGGGACAAGGGCAAAGCCCGCAGCAACGCGCTCCCCGGGGGAGCATGAGTAAAGGACTGGAAATAGACGTCGAGTAAATTGAGAATTTGGTGAGGTGGCCGAGCGGCTGAAGGCGCTCCCCTGCTAAGGGAGTATACCCTTATCCGGTATCGAGGGTTCGAATCCCTCCCTCACCGCCATCTAGAGAAACCCCCGCAAGGGGGTTTTTTTATGTGGGCTTGCGGGAACTCAGAATTTCAACCCTGTTAGAAAAATGTTTTCGGAATTTTGGGCGCCGCAGCGTGCCAAAGGTGGATTGGAAAGGATGGGGTCTTGTCTTTTGGAGCGTGGGTTATTAACGGTATTGCGCGATGATTCAGGATTGAATTTGCAAGGGCTTCACTATGTGAATCACGGTGACAGTTTACTAAATACACTAATTACGCCACATCGCCAGATAAGTTAACCACACTGACTGGTTGCGAGCTTAAGGCGAACAAACGGGGGCCCAAAAGAAAAACGAAGAATGGGAATCAAGCGTATTTAGTAGCCTGTCGCCGTAATTGAAACGGTCACCGTAATTGCAGATCACTCGTTTTTACCAGACCTCCCGCTTCGCGACGGGAGCCGGGCGTATTTGTCGGCGCCTTGTCGTTATCGTTGTCGACAGGTTTTAGCTGGCTTATGTCGGCGCTGACAAAGCCTGGTAACTAAAGCCTGGTAACTAAAGCCTGGTAACTAAAGCCTGGTAACAAAAGCCCCGGCTACTTTTGTCGCAGCCGGGGCTAATCTTCTGGTTAATCTGCCAGCAGGTTTTCGAGTCCCGGAAAACACCAGGAACTCTTCCGGGAACCTGTTAGTTGATCTCCATGCCTTCCAAGTTACCCTCGTCACGCCATTCTT
>JBFJMM010000181.1:0-4514 GCA_041633885.1 Porticoccaceae bacterium | reverse complement strand
GCGTATCGTACCTTCCAGCGACGTACAGATTGTGCAGAACCTCGAAGGCGGTATTTTGGCCAAGCTGCATGTGACCGAAGGCGAACTGGTGGAACGGGACCAGCCGCTGATGCAGATCGACGACACCCTGTTTTCATCCACCTTTCGGGAGCGTGCCTTGCAGGTGATGCAGCTTACCGCGAAGGCGGCGCGCCTGCGTGCGGAGGCGCAATCCACCAGCTTTGACGAGGAGCTGGCCAGGATGGATGTGGAACTGGACGAAAAACTGGCGCACAGCGAGCGGCAGTTGTTCCGGGCGCGGGCCAGCGAATTTCAAAGTCGTCTGGACGCGCTGCTGCAAAAAGTGGAGCAGAAAAAACAGGAGTTGTCTTCCGTCCGGGGCAGTCGCCAGAATCTGGCCAATAGTTACGAGTTATTAAGCCGGGAACTGTCCGTGACTCGCCCGTTGGTGGCCGAGGGCGCCGTTTCCGCCGTCGAGCTGTTGCGTCTCGAACGCCAGGTCAACGATCTTCAGGGCGAACTGAATCGGGCACGACTGGCGATTCCGCAGCTGGAGGCGGAGTATCAGGAGGCACAAAATAACGCCGAGGGCTTTGCGCAAAACTTCGCCAATGAAGCGCGCAAGGAGCTCAATGAGGTGACTTCCGAACTGGATCGGTACAAAGAGAGCAACCAGGCGTATAAAGATCGGGTGGCGCGCACGATCGTGCGCTCGCCGGTGCGCGGCACGGTCAAACAGATCAAGGTCAAAACCGTGGGCGGGGTGATACAACCGGGGGCGGATCTGGTGGAAATCGTACCGGTAGATGATTCTTTGCTGGTGGATGCAAGGGTGCGTCCGGCGGATATCGCCTACTTGCACCCCAACCAGAAGGCGACCGTTAAATTCACCGCCTATGATTTCTCCATCCACGGGGGGCTCGGCGCGAAGGTGGTGCTGATCAGTCCCGATACTATTGTGGATGAGGAGGGGGTGAGCTATTATCAGGTGCGCTTACAAACAGAAAGCAGCAGTCTCGGCAAGGATGGCGAGGACCCCCTCCCTATCATTCCCGGTATGACGGTTCAGGTCGACATCCTGACCGGAAAGAAAACCGTGCTGGACTACATTCTGAAGCCGATACTGAAAACCAAACAACTGGCATTTCGCGAGCGCTAATTGTCTGCCCCGAACCACAAGTGACTGCGATAACCGGTTGTTTTTAAGGAGTAAATGGTATCAATGCGGGACTAAGCGACCAAGCGGGCTGATCCCGGTATAAACGGTAATTGAAACACGGGCACAGTGTGCTACAAATCACATTGTGTGGGGCAAAGAAGCCCAATGGATGCGTAACGTGTACAGGGACGGTAATAAAGGGAATTGTGTGGGCACTTTAAGAAACGGCTCTAATGATTTGTTTTTAATCATTTTTATTGTTTTTTTGGTGCCCATTAATTGTATAGACATGAGTCAACGCATACGGAAGAGGGAAACTTAGCCATGCTGCACAATAATCGCGTCACACAAACCACCAGAAAACTGCTTTTCGCACTGTTCAGCACGCTGCTGATTGCCGCGCCGGCCAGTGCCGTCGATGTCCGCGAGGTCATCGCCACCACATTGAGTACCAATCCACAGGTCCTCGCCGAGCTGCGCGAAGTCGATGCGCGGGATCGCCAGGTGCGCCAGGCCCTGGCGGGCTACTACCCGACGGTGGATCTGATCGCCGGGTTCGGCTTTCAGGAGCGCGACCCCACAGGGCGCACCTTTCCCGGCAAGCCCAACCGCACCCGCAACGAACTGGAGCGCCGCGAAACGCAACTGAATATTCGCCAGCTGGTGTTCGACGGCTTCAACACCACCAACGAATACCGCAACCAGCAGGCCCGGGAAGAGAGCGCCAAACAACGGTCCCGCGCCGTGGGCGAGGATGTCTCCCTCGAAGTGGTGCGAGTGTTTACCGAAGTGCTCAAACAGGAAGCGATACTGAAACTGGCGCAGGACACCCTGGCCTTTCACGAAGAAGTCTACGGGCGTATGAAAAAGCGCGCTGATTCCGGAGTGGGCAGTCGCGCCGACCTGGACCAGATCGCCGGTCGCCTGGCCCTGGCCAAGACTAACCTGGCGTCCGCGTCCGCCAACGTGCGGGACGCCCGTATCAATTACCAGCGAGTGGTCGGGGAGTTTCCCCAGGAAGGCGCGTTGGACAAGCCCGGCTCTTACCGCAAGCATTTGCCGGGCAGCGTCGATGAGGCCGTTGCCAAGGCCGCCGAGAATCACCCCATCATGGCGGTGGCCAACGCGGATGTGGAAGCCACCACCTTCCGCTACGAGCAAACCAAAAGCCCGTTCTATCCGTCCTTTCATGTGGAAGTGGAGCGGGATCTGAACGACAACATCGACGGTATCGAGCAACAGGTCGATGACCTGCGGGTGATGTTGCGCATGCGCTACAACCTGTATCGCGGCGGTGCGGATTCCGCGCGCAAACAGGAATTTGCGTATCTGATGGAGAAAGCCAAGGAGATTCGCAACAACGCCCACCGTGAAATCGAACAGGAAATGCGTTTGTCCTGGGTCGCCCACGAGACCCTGTTAGCGCAAATGCCGTCCCTGGAAGCCCATGTGGCGGATTCCACCCGCACCAAGTCTGCGTACATCGATCAGTTTGATCTGGGCAGAAGGACCTTGCTGGATCTGTTGAATACGGAAACTGAAAACGTCGGCGCCAAAACGTCGTTGATTTCCGCGCAATACGATCTGGTATTTAACGAGTACCGTATTTTCCACAGCATGGGCGATCTCATGTTTATGGTAGGTGCCAAACTGTAGGGTAAGAGCTTAGCCCCGCTTTCATACTGAAGCAGGGCTGAACAAACCATCCCGGAGGGGAAAAGAGATGAACGACGAAACGAAACAGGGAACTGAAATCGAAGCAGCACAGGACGTCAAGGTCGTTGCTGTTCTCACCGCATCCAGTGGCGGCTCGGTGGTCGCGATTGGTGCCGATGGCGTCGTGCGCGAACTGCAACCGGGGGATCCCATCTTTGCGGGGGATACCGTCGAGGCGGTCAGCGGTGGCCAGGCCCTGGTTACCCTCGCCAATGGCGATATCAAAGAACTCCCTCGCGATGGCTCGTTTCTCTTCACCGCAGACAGCGTGGCACAACTGGCCAGCTACAGCGACGGGGAGAATGGCTCCCAGTTTGAAGAGCTACTGGCAGCTCTGGAGCGCGGCGAAGACATCTCTGAAAAACTCGAAGAAACGGCAGCCGGTGGCGATAACGCTGGCGGCGGTGGTGCCGGCGATGAAATCGGCCAGGGCGCCCTCTTTGACCGCACCATCAACGAAGTGAGGCCCCAGGCCGGGTTTGATCCCAACCTGGACCCGCGGCCGGTTATTGATCCCACCGCAGACACTGAAATTATTGCTGACCTGGGTGCGCCAGAGCCAGAAGACGACTTTATAGAAATTATCCCCGATGACGGGGTTATCGTGGAGTCCGGTTCGACCTTTGGCGGCAGCGTCATCGACAACGATTCATTTGGCCCCGATGGCCCGGGCGTCCCGCCGGTGATTGCGGTGAATGGCGACCCCAACCTGGTCGGTCAACCCGTAACCGGGTCCCTGGGCGGCACGCTTATTATCTTTGCCGATGGCACCTACGAATACACGCCGCCCGCGCAGGTGGATCACAGCGATGAGATTCCCGACAGTGAAAGTTTCACCTATACCGTGCAGGACAGTACCGGCGATACCGGCTCCGCTACGGTTACCTTTAATATTGTCGACACCGTTCCGGAGATAGATATTTTGCCTGCGGTGGCCGACGCCACACCCACCACCGACAGCGTCAACGAGGGCGGAACCCTCAACGGCACCTGGACCAAGGCGGAAGGGGCCGATGTGCCTACCAATGTCGTGGTTATTTTTAATTCGGTTGAGTATGCCCTGGGGGACGATATCTCGGCTGGCGGCGGTACGCTCACTGTAAATAGCGATGGTACCTGGACGTTCGTCTCCGGGGAAGTGAGCGCCACAACTAACATCTCCTTCTCTTTAAAAATTACCGATTCCGATGGTAGCGTCGACACCGACAGCCACTCTTTGCAGATTATCAATGTTAACAAACCGCCGGTAGCCCAGGGCGGCTCGCTGACGGTATCTGAAGAAGGACTCTCTAGCGGTATTCCTGACGATTTACCGAACCCGGAAGATACAACCAATTCCGCCACGGCGGATACCACGATTCCTGGTAGCGATCCGGATGGCGACACTCTGTCTTACACATTGTCCACCACGGAAGCGGGGCTCAAATCCGGTGGTGCATCGATTAGTTTTTCTGGCACCGGTACGTTGGCTGATCCTCTGATCGGCACCATCCCCGATGGCGCAGGCACCAAGACGATCATCAGCCTGACCGTGGACAGCAATGGCAAGGTTGCTGTGGTATTGAGCGGCCCGGTTGACCATCCAGACGACACGGTAGAGGACGACTTGTCATTCAACGTCACCCTCACTGTTTCCGAT
>JBFJMM010000180.1:0-4539 GCA_041633885.1 Porticoccaceae bacterium | reverse complement strand
TAGCGCCTCTCCGGTGCAGATGTACGCCTGGATCGCCATGCGGCACATGCAAACGTTTGGTATCAGCCACGAAGCCATGGGCGCCGTGGCGGTTGCCAGCCGCAAGCATGCACAATTTAACGACAAGGCCGTCACCCGAGGCAAAACCCTGAGCATGGAGCAATACCTGGCGTCGCGCTGGATTTCCGAGCCATTCCGCTTGTACGACTGCTGTCTGGAAACCGATGGCGCCTGTACGGTGGTGGTGACCAGCGCCGAGCGGGCCAAGGATCTGCCCCATCGCCCGGTGTATATCATGGCCGCGGCGGAAGGCCACCCCTATCCTGCCGACGACATCGCCAATCGCCCCGATATGTTCCATATCGGCCTCAGTAATTCGGCGCCGAAGGCGTTTGCCATGGCCGGGGTCAAACCCACGGACATGGATTTCCTGCAGATCTACGACTGCTTTACCTACGTGGTGCTGCTGCAACTGGAGGCCCTGGGCATGTGCGAACAGGGCGCGGTAGGTGAGTTTGTCAAAAACGGCCAGATCGAAATGGGTGGTCGCTACCCCATGAATACCCACGGCGGGTTGCACTCCCAGGCCCACGTGTGGGGCCTTAACCATACCATCGAAGCGACTCGCCAGCTGCGCGGTGATGGCGGAGCGGTGCAGGTAAAAGATGCGGAACTTGGCGTGGTCACCGGTTGGGGTGACTTTGGCGATGGCAGTCTGGCAATTCTGAGGAGATAATTCGATGAGTGACGCGCAATTTATTCCCAACCCCCCGCCCATGCCCAACCACTACCTGGATAAAGAGTTCTGGGCGCATTGCGCCAACAATATACTGTGCTTTCAGTGCTGTGTGGACTGCGAAACCTGGCGACATATACCGCGCTTTATGTGCGCTCAATGTGGTTCCCCCAACTGGGGCTGGCGGCAATCCTCCGGGCGCGGGGAGATTTACTCCTGGACGGTGGCCCATATGCCCATGTCCCCCGAATTTGACACCATTTTCCCCTACGCAGTACTGGTGGTGGAAATGGAGGAAGGGGTGCGCATCACGGCGGGATTGCGGGATCTGGAGTTTAAGGATCTAAAAATTGGTTTGCCGGTGGAAGTGGTATTCGAACCCCTCAAGGACGGCGCGGTACTGCCGTTTTTCCGACCGCGCAGCGAGTAGCGCCTGGGCCCGGCAGATCGTCAATAACGGCGCACCACGTGTCACACTGACGCTGGCTTTTGCGCGCTGGCGATCATACTTGCCGAGTCCATTATTACGCCGCGATCAGTGGTAAATTTTTCGAACAACGCCAGCATATCGCCAGCGATCAACGCCCTGGTTGGCTCATCCGGATCGGCTTGCCTGATCGCCCCGCCGGAGGGGCTTAGCCGCAGTAAAAATTCCAGCGCCTGTTGTGGATCATCGCCGAGCACAAACGGTTGGCGCAAATCTGCGGTAGTTGTTCCGGTAAAGCCTGCGGCAGCGAGAATCTCGTGTACGCGGTCTTTGTCGCTCAATGAAAATGGGCCGGGTTCCCCGGGCCCAGATGGTGGTGGTAGCGGAACATGTTGCGCCACAACGGACAGTGGACGACGCACCCATTCGTTGTCCTGCGCGGATTGCCAGCAAATAAATATGAGCCGTCCGCCCGGTTTTAAGGCGCGCCACAAATTCGTGAAGGCCGCGATCGGATCGTTAAAAAACATCACCCCAAAGCGCGAAAAAACCACGTCGTAACGGTTCTCCTCAAAGGGGTAAACCTGCGCGTCCCCTTCGGCGAACGACAGGTTCTGCAAACTTGCCGCGCGAGCATTTGCCGTGGCCCGCTGCAATAAGGGGCGCGAAATATCTACACCGTGCACATGGCCCCCGACGCCGACTTGTTGCGCCATGCTAATCGAGGTGCCGCCGCAGCCACAGCCCACATCGAGCACCTGGGCATCGGTGTGGATTTTCGCGGCGGTAATAGCGGCGTCGCCCAACGGGGATAAGCTGGCCTCCAGTCGGTCTTCGAAGCTCATCCAGGTGTGACCACCGTCCCCGTTCCAGAACTCGCCCATCGCTGCATTGTTGGCGTCAGTCATGTGTCCCTCCGATGGCGTTGAATAGATGCCCCCCGAGCGGTTCCCCACCGTTTTTCCGGGGGGGTTACTGGGGTTTAGCTGTAATGACTTTTGCCCGATAGCGGTTTGCCGCGCCGCCATCATTAAAGGGCCCGAGACCGGTGCGAATGGTCGCCTGCTGGCCAGCCGCGAGGGTTCGCGGACCCTGCAACTGGGCGGAGCCGCCCGCCATAAAAGCATTGAGCATTTCCGTTAACTCCACGGTAATGCCGGTAACCGTCACCGGGCTGTTATTGCGGATCGCCACATACAGATAGCCGTCGTTGTTCATAACCACCTGACTGGCAATGTATTTGTGGGGTGCGCTGGCCATTTCCAGGGTGGCGAGTTTACCCTGCGCCTGTTTGCCCACCTCGCCCCTGTCCTGGGCCGCTTGCTGATAGTACTCGATGGCCTGTTGCTTCTGTCCGGCATCGGCGGTGATATTCCCCAGATAGAGACTCGCGATGGGGGTGGGCAACAGGGTGTAGCTGCGCTCGAGATCGGCGCGGGCACCGGGCTGTTTGTCATGTTCATAGCGCGCGATACCGCGGGCGAGGTGATGGCTAAAATAATCGGGGTTTTTCTCAATGGCCGCACTGAAGTCGCGATCGGCATTTGCGTTATTTTCCAGGATGCGCCATGCGTGCCCGCGCAATTCATAAAATTGGCCTTCCCGCGGCTGTAGTTTGATGGCTTTATCGAGGTGGGACAGGGCTGTTTTGGCGTCCTTGTTTTTCAGCGCTTTGAGGGCCTTCTCCTGAGCGTCGTAGGCAGCCTGATCCCTGGTGATGCGGGAAATTTTTTGCTGGTAACGATCGCGGTGGGTGGCGCCCCCGGGTGGATAGCTCTGGGCTTTCAACTGGTTGGCGGAAACGCGCTCCTGGGAAGGCGGGTGGCTGGCGAACAGTCCGCTGAGGAAGTCCTGTTGACGACCCTCGGAGAGCTTTACGAAGGTCTGTTGTAATTTCACCGCACCCTGGGGGTCGTATCCGGCTCGCACCATATACTCCATGCCGTAGGCGTCGGATTCCAGCTCGGCGCCACGGCCGTATTGCGCCATCCAGGCGGCGGCACCCATCTGCCCCGCCATGCCACCGAGTTGTCCAAAACCACTTTGCTCGGAGACGAGGCCCACCGCTGCCGCGCCCAGGCCGATCAGGGTACCGCGGGACATTTGCGCAGCACTGTGGCGTGCGGCAGCGTGCACAATTTCGTGGGCGAGCACGGCGGCCAGCTGGGATTCGTCTTCGAGATGGGTCAACAGGCCCCGGTTCACCGCGATTTTACCCCCCGGCAGGGCCCAGGCGTTGGGCACCGGATTGTTAAGGACAACAAATTCGTAGGGCAGCTCCTTGCGGTCGCTCACAGCGGCCAGTTTTCGACCGACATCGGCCACGTAAGCCTGAACGTCGGGATCCAGATAATAGCGTCCACCCTGGGCCTGCTGGGACGGGGCGTAATTCTGGCTGCCAATGGCCACTTCCTGCGCGCCAGACACCAGGGAAAACTCCTGTTTGCCCGTCACCGGGTTTACCGCGCAGCCAACGGTGGAGGCCAGCACCGCAGCCATGGTCAGGCAGCGCACAATAATTGACACGGGAAGCTCCTTTGGTTCGCAAACCGGATTTGATCGTTATAATGACACAATACGCCTGAAACGGTTCCACGTGCCGACGGATACCTCCATGTTAGTAGTGATTTCACCCGCGAAAACCCTGGATTACGAGAGTCCTCTCACCACAAAGACCCATACGCTGCCCGCGTTTCTGGACGATGCCGAGACCCTGGTTAACGAGCTGCGCGGCCTGTCGCCGCTTCAGGTTTCCGAACTTATGGGGATCAGCGCCCAGTTGGGGGATCTTAATTTCGGGCGTTATCTGAACTGGCAGCGTCCCTTCGATCTCGACAATGCCCGGCAGGCGGTGCTGGCGTTCAAGGGCGATGTGTACCTGGGGCTGCACGCCCAGGGTCTGAATCAGAAGGATTTGCGGTGGGCGCAGAACCATTTGCGTATTCTGTCCGGCCTCTATGGGTTGCTACGTCCGCTGGATCTGATGCAGCCGTATCGACTGGAAATGGGCACGCGCTTTCCCAACAGCCGCGGCACCAACCTGTATCAATTCTGGGGGGATAAAATAAGCGAAGAGCTCAACGCGACGATGCAACGGCTCAAGCAACCGGTGCTGGTGAATCTGGCGTCCAACGAATACTTCCGGGCGGTGCGTACCGAGCGGCTCGCCGCGGATGTTATTACACCGGTATTCAAGGACTGGAAGGGCGGCAAATACAAGGTGGTGAGTTTCTACGCCAAAAGAGCCCGTGGGCTGATGAGCAGGTACATCATTAAAAACCGCCTGCAAAAGGTGGAAGATATCAAGGGCTTTGACGGCGACGGATACGCCTACCACGACGGGTTGTCGTCGGCCCGGGAATGGGTATTTGTGCGC
>JBFJMM010000179.1:0-4631 GCA_041633885.1 Porticoccaceae bacterium | reverse complement strand
TGTAAGCGGACGTCGCCTTTGTTGTCCGCGCAGGACACGGCACCCACCTGCAGGTCTAAAGGTTTCGCTTAGTTTGATCCAGCTCGGGGGCTTTTCGCGTCGGCTGTGACAATCCAAACCCACCACCTCCGGGCGTTTCAATCACCAATATATCACCCGGCCGCACCGATAATTGGTCCGCGCTGTCGAGGATTTCCACCCGACCATCGGCGCGCACTATGGAATTTCTCCCCACTGTTCCTGCGCCGCCCCCCGCGACACCAAAGGGGGGCACCCTGCGGTGTCCCGATACGATCGCCGCGTTCATCGCTTCGAGAAAGCGGATTTTACGGGTAACCCCATCGCCACCCCGGTGCCGACCTTCACCGCCGCTGCCAGTGCGGATACGGAACTCCTCCAGTCGCACCGGGTAGCGCAGTTCCAGTATTTCGGGATCAGTTAGACGGGAGTTGGTCATATGTACCTGCACGGCGCTGGCGCCAGCAAAGGTCGGCCCGGCACCCGCGCCGCCGCACAGGGTTTCGTAATACTGATAGCGCTCGTTGCCAAACGTGACATTATTCATGGTGCCCTGGGAACCGGCCAGCACCCCCAACGCGCCGTAGAGCGTATCGGCGACATACTGAGACGTTTCCACATTACCCGCCACCACCGCCGCGGGATAGCGAGGATTTAACAGTGAACCCTCGGGAATGCGCACCTGTACCGGCTTGAGACAACCGGCGTTAAGGGGAATAGCATCGTCCACCAGCGTGCGCAATACATACAACACCGCCGCTTTACACACCGCGGCGGGGGCGTTGAAATTATTGGCCTGTTGGGGTGAAGTGCCAGCAAAATCGATCAGCGCTTCACCGCGCGCGGCATCTACCGTGATTGCCACGCAGATTTGCGCGCCGTTATCCATGGCGTAGGTGAACTTACCGTCCCTGAGTTTGGCAATGGCGCGGCGCACCGCTTCCTCGGCATTGTCCTGCACATAACCCATGTAGGCCCGCACCACGTCGTGGCCGTAATCCTCCACCATTGCGATTAGTTCGAGTACACCTTTGGTGTTGGCCGCAATTTGCGCCTGCAGATCGGCGATATTCTGTTCGATATTGCGCACGGGCAGCGGGCCGGAACAAAGCAGTTCGCGTAGCGCCTGTTCGCAAAATTTTCCTTTATCAACCAGGCGAAAATCCTCGATCAACACGCCTTCCTCGTCGATATGTTGACTGTGCGGCGGAATGGAACCCGGCGTAGCGCCTCCAATGTCCGCATGGTGGGCACGGGATGCCACGTAAAATAATATGTCGGGTTTGTCTGGATGATTATGCGAATTGGACGTCGGTGCAAAAACTGGCGTAACTACGGTGAGGTCGGGCAGATGGGTACCACCGTGGTAGGGAGAATTCACCAGAAAAGAATCCCCGGGAAACATGTCCTGCTGGCGACTGGCGATTAACGCGCTAACCGTTTCTCCCATGGAACCCAGGTGCACCGGCACATGGGGCGCGTTGGCCACGAGATTACCCGCGTCGTCAAACAGTGCACAGGAAAAATCCAGTCGCTCCTTGATATTGACCGAGTGCGCCGTGTTGGCCAGTACCGCACCCATTTGTTCGGCAATGGACATAAACAGGTTGTTGAAAATTTCCAGCTGTACCGGATGACGCGCCGTCGCAACGGCGTGCCCGCCAACCGTTCCAAGTGTGCGCTCGCCGCTCCTGGTGATGCACAGCACACCGCCATCGACAATCTCGGCCCGCCAACCCGGTTCGATAATAGTGGTAGCGGTGCTATCGACAATCATCGCCGGGCCGAGCAGCACGTCGCCTGCCGCTAAGTGGTGGCGTTGGCGCAAGGGTATCTCCACCAGCTTGCCATTAAAAAAGGCTCTACCGCGTTGCGGCCCGGCGGAGCTTGAAGGGGGTGCCAGACCATCGCCAGTGTGTGGGGGACGCTGTTCCCGCGCGGTGAGTTCCAGGGAGAGACTATCGACAATCAATTGCCGATTTTCCATGACAAACGAAAACTGTTGCTGGTGTGCCGCGCTAAAAGCGTTGGCCATGGTCGGCTCGTCGGCGTGGGCAACCGCCAGTGTCGTATCCGAACCCTGATAACGAATATAGACTTTGCGCCGCTCGCTGATTTCAGCGGATGTGTGATCGAGCGCGGGCAAGCGCGACATGGCTTCCCTTGATAGTTGTGCAAATTTATCCTGGAGTACTGTCGGCACTTTCGCATCCAGCGGTGCATTTACCGTGCATTCCGCCATGGCCCCGAGATCCGCCAGACCCATACCGTAGGCCGAGAGCACACCCGCGAAGGGATGAATCAAAATGGTATCCATACCGAGCGCGTCAGCCACCTGGCAGGCGTGCTGCCCGCCAGCGCCACCAAAACAGGCCAGCGCGTAACGCCGCACATCGTAACCCCGTTGCGTGGAGATTTTCTTGATTGCGCTGGCCATATTCTGCACGGCGATTTGCACCAATCCTTCCGCGAGTTCGTGCACCGAGAACAGCTGGCCACTGGATAGTTCAATGTCCCGCGCCAACGCGGCACACTTTGTTTCGGCGGCCGCGATATCCAACGGTTGATCACCACTCGCACCAAATACCTTGGGAAAATGCTCAATGGCAAGTTTACCCAGCAGCAAATTACAGTCGGTAATGGTTAACGGGCCGCCGCGCCGATAACAGGCCGGACCGGGATCCGCGCCCGCCGAAGCCGGCCCCACGCGCAATTTAGAACCGTCGAAATAACACAGCGAACCGCCGCCCGCCGCGACCGTGTGAATATTCATCATGGGCACCCGCAGGCGCACACCCGCCAGCTGCGTGTCGAAGACCCGTTCATAATCCGCGACATCGCCTTTATCACCACGGCGATCGACATGCGTATCTGAAAAATGCCAGACGTCGGTGGAGGTGCCCCCCATATCAAAGCCGATCACCCTGTGGTGACCCAACCCGATACTGGTTTTTACACCGCCCACCACCCCCCCCGCAGGACCGGACAGGATGCTGTTGCGACCCTGAAAATTTGCGGCATCCGTCAACCCACCGCTGGATTGCATAAATAAAATTTGTGTCTCCGGCAGCGCCACCGCCAGGCCACTGACGTAGCGCTGTAAAACTGGCGAAAGATAGGCGTCGACAACTGTCGTGTCGCCGCGCCCTATAAATTTTATCAGGGGGCTCGCGCGAAAACTTGTGGTGACGTGGGCAAAACCGATTTCTTGCGCCAGCTCCGCCAGCGCCTGCTCGTGCACGGGGTTGCGATAGGCGTGCATCAACACTATGGCAACGGAGGAAATTCCTGAGGCCAACGCCTGGCGCAATGGTTGGCGATAGCGTTCAACCTGCAAGGGGACAAGCACCCCACCAGATGCATCCAGTCGTTCTTCAACTTCTAGCACCTCGCAGTACAATTGCGTGGGCAATTCGATGTGCAGGGCGAAAATATGCGGACGGCTCTGGTAACCGATACGCAGCGCATCACCGAATCCGCGGGTCGTTACCAGCAGCGTGGGATCCCCCTTGCGTTCCAGCAATGCATTGGTGGCAACCGTGGTGCCGACACGCACACTCGCTATCTGGGCGGACGGGATGGGCGTGTCGGTTGCCACCAGCATGGCTTTGCGAATACCCGCCAGGATCGGGTCCGGATAGCGGGCGGAATCTGTAGATAACAGTTTCAGTGTTTGCAGATGTCCGGCCGGCGATACCGCCACCAGATCCGTAAAGGTACCGCCGCGGTCAATCCAGAACTGCCATTTCGGCACGCACCAACCACTCGCGTTGTGTATTCGGGTTGCAGTCTAGCGCAAACTGGCGTTGATGGCTTTCAGCGCTCGATTACCCGGACACAGTTCGCTCTGACCAAGATCGACCAGTGGTTTTTTTATAGTATTTTGATTATCGTGAAAATCCCGCGTGTCGGGATCGATATACAACAAACCCGTGAGAATCTGTCCACGCCCGGAGTATTCCTGAATGGCCGCAAGGGCGGCGTTGCGATCCTGGCAGTCCACACCCTCCTGCTTGTAGAGGTGTATGACCGAACCGTCGTGCAGGGTGATTTCCTGGGTGAAGCCGGGCTCGTAGTCGGCGGTGATTTCCTTGCGCAATGGTACAAAATCGATCTTTCCCGTCGCCTCGATGTGACTACGGGCAAATTCGTACCCCTTGGTGGAATGCGACGTATTATTAAACGTCACGCAGGGGGAAATAACGTCGATAAATGCAAAGCCGGTATGTGCGATGGCGGCTTTGATCAGTGGAATTAGCTGTTCCTTGTCACCCGAGAAACTGCGCGCCACAAACGACGCCCCGGCCTGCAATGCCAGTACGCACAGGTCGATAGGTTCGTAGGGATTTGGCTCGCCCTTCTTGCTGGCGGAACCCACATCGGCGGTCGCAGAATCCTGGCCCTTCGTGAGACCGTAGCAACCGTTGTTTTCTACCAGATACAGCATATTTAAATTGCGTCGCGCAACATGGGCAAACTGTCCAAGTCCGATGGACGCGCTGTCGCCATCGCCTGAAACGCCAATATAAATCATATTCCGATTAGCGAGGTTTGCGCCAGTCGCCACGGACGGCATGCGCCCGTGCACCGAATTAAAGCCATGTGAATTGCCC
>JBFJMM010000178.1:0-4661 GCA_041633885.1 Porticoccaceae bacterium | reverse complement strand
GCGCGCAGCATAAAGGCGGCGTGGCTGACCGCAAAGGCGGAAACGATGGTGGCCATGGCGTGGCAGTTACGCGACGTCGAAGAAAAATTTCAGGGCGACACGATTAAAGTGATCCGGTTCGTCGTTCTGCACCACGTGCCCGGAATCCTCAAACCATTCAAATGACGCATTCGGCAGCAGCGTCTGTAGCTGATCCGCCATTTCGGCGGTGGCGAATACGTCGTGCCGGCCCCAGATAAAGTGCAAGGGTATGTCGAGCTGGGGTAAACGCTGGCGCAGGTCGAACCACTGGGCGGCCTGGGGGTCGTTGAGCCGCTTATTGCGAAAGAAGTTCAGAAACGATTCCTGCACCTCGCGCACCCCCGGCAGTTGCGCGTACTGGAAGCGCTTTTCCAGCTTTTCCGGCTTAATGCGCTCAGGATGGTGCTGAATACCGGACAGAAAATTCAGCAAGCCTTCTTTGGTGCCATCGTAGGCCACCAGTTTTTTCATGCCGGGGGTCATGCCCATCTCGATGCCCATGCCGGCGGCAATGGTGCCGCTGCTCACCAGCAGTAATTTTTTCACACGGCCCGGATTGTCCAGGGCGTAACGGGCCGCGACATAGGCACCCATGGAGTTGCCGGCCAGATACACCTCGTCCAGGCACAGGGTATCGATAAACCGCGCCAGGTGCTCGGTACAGAAGACGTGAGAAAATTCCTTGTCCAGGGGTTTGTCGCTCAGTCCGAAGCCGATCTGGTCGACGGCGATGGCGCGGCCATGCTCGCCAAGCGCGCCGATATTGTTGCCCCAGCCAAATTCTCCGGCAGCACCGGGCCCGCCACCGTGCACCAAAATGACCGGCCGACCATCACCCCATTCGATGTAGTGGGTTTTATAGGGGCCGACGCGGACAAAACGGGATACGAAAGGGTCGCGGTTCACGGTGTTTTTCCTTTGGGGGCTAGTAATCGATCTTGATATCGTCCGCCGGGTCGCCGAAACGGTGCGGCTTGAGGGTTTCGAGAACCTGCTGGGTATTGACGCCACTATGTTTACCCGGTTGCCAGGGCCAGTATTTACCCCGGGCCCCCCCGTCCAGGGGAATATCCGTGGCGGTAATAAAGGCGGATTCATCGGAAGCGAGGAATACCGCCGTATTGGCAATGTCTCGGGCGTTGCAAAAACGTCCCAGGGGAATACCCTGCAGGAAATCATCGGCGGACATATTGTGGGGGCCGTGAATGCGCGGGTTCAGCATCTTGGCCGGATACTGCCAGAACAGGTGGTCCATAAAGGTCGGGCTGATGGTGTTGACGCGAATCCCGAATTCCGCCAGTTCCATGGCGGCCGCGCGACAGTAGTTCAAAAGCCCCGCCTTGGCCGCACTGTAACCGGAATTACCTGCCTCGCCCTGGTGTCCTGCGTCTGAAATGATATGAATAATGGAACCTTTTACACCCTGGTCGACCATGGCCCGCGCGGTGTATTTGGTGGTCAGCATGCCGCCGGTGAGGTAGCCCTTGATCTGCTTGTTCCAGTCGTGAAGATTAAAGTCCATCACCGAGTGGCGGTACTGATTGCCCACCTGATTGAACATGATATCCACCCGGCCGTAGTGGGCGACGGCTGCGGCGACAATATCGCGGGCCTGGGCTTCCTCCGTGGGATCGCCGGTGATGGCGTATGCGTCGTAGCCTTTCGCGGCCAGGTAAGCGACCGCCTTGTCGGCCACTTCCTGTTTGTAGTCGCAGATGGCGACTTTTGCCCCTTCTTTGGCGAAGCCGTGGGCGCAGGTGCCAGCAATATGCGGACTGCCTCCGAACACCAGCGCCACGCGATCCTGCAACCTGCCCATGGCCATGCCCCTAATTCACGTCAAAAATGGTGGTGACAAAATTGTCGTTACACACCCAGGTGGGTTGAAAATCGGCGTGCCGGACCTTGCTGCCCAGTTCACTCATGGCGCCGGCCAGCACGATGGTCACCAGCAGTTCCCACTGGGCATGTTGTTCCATTTCGTCATAGGTCCAGTCATCTCCCCAATTGGTGAACCCGCCAGCTTGCCACTGGGCAAAGCGCCGGAGGTCGGCCTCCACATCCGGATGAATGCGCTCCTGATCCACCCCCGCGTCGTTGGCGTGGGACCAGTCGACGCCCGCCACGATGGCCACGCGCCAGGGACTGTCGCGATAGGCCAGCGCAATTTCCCGTCCGAGGTCAAAAGCTTCCTGCGGTGAAAGAGGGGTATCGTTGCGGGCTCTGTCCCAGGGGGACAGGCCCTCCTCGTTGCGGGTGCGCCCGAGCCGAAACGGGTCGATACCAAGTGGAATAATGGGTGTTGCGTATTCCTGGCGATCCCAGTCCAGGTGCACGGCGGCGGCGATGGCATTGTGCCCCAGGCCATTGGGGTGAATGGGTGTGGGTACCACACGCGGTTCAATCCCAGCCCCCTCTAACTTGCGCGCCAGGTGGTTGGCCGCATCGGGGTGGCCCTGAAAAATATCGATCCGATCCGGGTCCTCCTCGAAGTAATTGCTGCGGAAAAATGTCCACAGATTGTAGGGAGTCACCTGAACTGCCTTGTGGCTGTGGATCCAGAATTTGGGGCGTTCTTCCCCGTCAAAGGTTTCTGCGACATCGCGGTACAGGTTGAGAACGACATCGGGCTTGAACTCATCCAGCGCCGCCCGCAACTTGCGAAACTGCTTAATCTGCGCCTGCTGAATACGGGCGCCGGCGCTGCGGCCCTGATCCCGGTGGCCGCCCCATTCGTCCCGCATCGCCTGTGGCCAGTTGGCTGTGTCCCGCAGATGCGGTTTGTCCCGCCAACCCCAGGCTAGATTGCCGTGCAGCACCCAGGGCATATTGTCCGGTTTCATACGCAAAAACGGGAAATCGGCAACAGTTAACCCCATGATTTCAGCCACTTTGCCCCCTGAATATTGCCGGTATTTGTCAGTGTATTTGTCTTCAGTCAGACCGCTTCCCGCCGCTTCGCAAATAGTTACACTGCGGTTTTGACCTCGCCGCCGGGTTTGATGGTCTGTGTTTCGAGAATCACATCATCCATTTCCGGTAAATTGAGTCCCCGACAGCGCTTAAGCAGGTAGCGGCGCCAGGCGAGCTGGAACTGGTCGGGGCGATAGAGCGGGGCGGGGTCGTTAAACTGGTGCCGCCTGGCGTAATCGTGGGAGTCCTCGATCATGGCCAGATCCTGCTTGTTGAAGCGGATCATGCCGATAAACCGCCCCCATACCCAGAAGCGAATATTGTAGGAAATTTTTTGCCACAGGGTTTGCGGATAGCCGCAGCACACCTGAAAATAAATATAGTGATCCGCGTCGGTCTGGATGAACCACTCGTAGTACATGGCGGCGCGGATCGGGAAATTAGTGACGCGAATAATGGCCGGCAGGCGCACCGACACGATGGTGGTGACCCCCTGCACCGGCGGCATTTCCGCGAGGGGAATGACTTCGCCCAATCGCCGCACCGGCCACTGTCCCAATCCGGGGAACTCACCGGTAGGGCCATAATCATTGATGCGTTCCTGTAACCACTCGCCGTCCGTGCCTTCGTCCATTAGCGGTGCGCTGAAACCTTTACCAAAACCAAACATATCCACAAAGCGCATGTAGACGGAATCCCGGTGCAGCATGGTGGCATGCCCCAATCCGGGGTTTTCCACGTGCCAGCGCCAGTTGCCGTAGGCGGTGCGCCGCACCACGTTGACCTGGGTGGCGTTGCGCATACCCTCGGGAATATCCTCCTCCACCGGCACCGGCTTTTCATCGGCCAGCCAGATCCAGGCAATACCGTGCCGTTCCTCGAGAGGAAACGTCTTTACGCGAATATTTTTTTCGAGAATGGGACTGTCCGGTCCGTCGGTAATCGCCGCCTTAAGGGCGCCGTCGGTCACGTCAAAGGTCCAGCCGTGATAGCGGCAGGTGATGGTGTTGCTGCCCGGAAACTCGCAGGTTCCTTTGGACAGGCGCGTACCCCGGTGGGGGCATTCGTCGATCAGGGCGTAGATTTTGTTATTGCGGCGCAGCAGCATGACCGGTGTGCCCATTAACGTCATGGCCTTGGGGCGATCCGTGATTTCCTTTGCGAGGCACACCGGATGCCAGTAATTGCGCAGGCCCATTTCCGGAATGTGCTGGTAGAAAAGCTGGTTTATTTTGCCAGCCTGTTGCCGCACGGTTTTGTCTAGCATCTCGCTCATACGCGCTAGATCCTGGGATTCGCTGAACATTTTATTATCGATCACTCTGGCTCCCGAAAAGGAGATCCCGGTGCGCCAAGTGTCGCTAGCACTCTATCACGGTATTAATTGTTTTGTCATATATACACCGTCAGGGCCCATATCAGCCATTGCAGGGGTTCGACTGGGCATGGATTCGGTGTCCTGTCGACCGCGCCGGATGTTTCGCGGGATGCCGCGACCGTCCTGCAACCGTCCCGCAACCACCGCCCGTCAATGCAGGGTTACTTGTTCAAAATTCACCCCTTGGCTACTATAGCCGCCCTATTTGTATCACTGCCATAAACACGGGCGCACAGGTCGCATGGATATTTTTGATTTTAGCGGGGGTCGCGAGGGTTACTACGGCGCTTACGGCGGGTCGTTTTTGCCGGAAATTCTGCGCGCGACTATTGACGAACTCGCCGCCTGT
>JBFJMM010000177.1:0-4665 GCA_041633885.1 Porticoccaceae bacterium | reverse complement strand
GCTGGATACCACACAAACCCTCTGGCTGTTGGCCGACGACGATATCGACACCTACTACAAAAGCCTGGACGATGCGGCGGGCCCCTTTATCGGCAGGGTCGGCCAGGACCAACGCCTGTGGGTCGACGAGTTGCATTCTGGCGGGCAGATTAAATTAAAATGGAATACGCAATTTTTTGTAAACGGCGATTCCCGCGAGCCGGAACAGGCGGGGATCGGTGGTGCAATAATTGGATCTCTATTGACGCTGACGGCAACTTTATTGCTCTCCCTGCCGGTTGGCGTTGCCGCGGCGGTCTACCTGGAGGAGTTCGCGCCGCGCAATCGCTGGACCGATTTTATCGAAGTGAATATCAACAACCTTGCCGCCGTGCCTTCGATCATTTTCGGGTTACTGGGACTGGCAATCTTTATCAATTTTTTCGGTGTACCTCGCTCCGTGCCCCTGGTGGGCGGTCTGGTGTTATCACTGATGACGCTGCCGACTATTATTATTACCAGCCGCGCCGCGATTAAGGCGGTCCCACCGTCAATTCGGGAAGCGGCCACGGGGATAGGGGCGTCACCCATGCAGGTTACGATGCACCATGTGCTGCCGCTGGCCATGCCTGGCATGTTGACAGGGGGGATCATCGGCATGGCCCAGGCGCTGGGAGAGACCGCGCCGTTACTGATGATTGGTATGGTGGCGTTTATTGCCGATGTTCCCGGCGGGTTTACCGATCCGGCGACGGTGTTACCGGTACAGATATTTTTGTGGGCGGATAGTCCAGAGCGTGCCTTTATCGAAAAAACCTCCGCCGCGATTATGGTGCTTCTGGCTTTTTTGATTGTCATGAACTCCGCTGCGGTGTGGCTACGCAAGCGCCTTGAACGCCGCTGGTAACCAACCCAGCGGGCAGAACCTCAATAACC
The DNA here is from genome assembly GCA_041633885.1 of Porticoccaceae bacterium. Classification (GTDB taxonomy): domain Bacteria; phylum Pseudomonadota; class Gammaproteobacteria; order Pseudomonadales; family Porticoccaceae; genus JBFJKD01. Next base: position 3,750 of record JBFJMM010000177.1, on the reverse strand, counting down.
CGGGTGATAAAAGAGCAATGACAATTTCTGAGCAGATAACCGCGGGACAAATCCATACCACGGTGGGCGTGCCCTTCGTGAACGACCCCAAAATCAGTGTGCGCATGGGCAATATTTTCTATGGCGAGAAGCAGGCCATCAGCGACGTCAGCATAGACGTCGGCAAACATCAGGTGGTGGCCATGATCGGCCCGTCGGGGTGTGGCAAGTCGACATTTTTGCGTGCGCTCAATCGCATGAACGACACCATTGACGGCTGCCGGACCAGCGGCGATTACCTGCTTGAAGGCGAAGATATTTACCGGGGTAAAATGGACGTGGTGGCGCTGCGCGCCCGGGTTGGCATGGTCTTTCAGAAACCCAATCCCTTCCCAAAGTCCATTTACGACAATGTCGCCTATGGACCCAAGATTCACGGCCTCGCCGAGCGCCGGGTGGAAATGGAAGAAATCGTTGAAACCAGCTTGCGTAAAGCCGGGCTGTGGGACGAAGTGAAGGATCGTCTCCATCAGCCAGGCACTGGATTGTCCGGCGGGCAGCAACAGCGGTTGTGTATTGCGCGGGCCATTGCGGTGAGCCCGGAAGTGATTCTGATGGACGAGCCCTGCTCGGCCCTCGACCCGATCGCGACAGCGCGTATTGAAGAGCTTATCGCTGAACTGTCCGAAAATTACACCATCGTCATTGTTACCCACTCCATGCAGCAGGCCGCCCGGGTATCCAGACGCACGGCTTACTTCCACCTCGGACAATTGATCGAGGTGAACGACACGCAGACTATTTTCACTGCCCCGGAGCATGAATTAACCGAGGCGTACATCACTGGACGCTTCGGGTAACTGGAGGTTTTTATGGACAAGCTCAATCTCGATCAGCACATCTCCAGACAGTTCAACGAAGATCTGGAAAAGATTAAAAGCGAAATGCTGGCCATGGGCGGCCTGGTGGAAAGCCAGTTGGCGGACGCCGTCAAAGCGGTTGAAGAGGCGGACAGCGAGCTGGCGGCGCAAGTGGTCGAAACAGAGAGTCGTATTGATGAAATGGAACGCACCATCGACGAACAGTGCGCAATGATTATCGCCCGTCGCCAGCCCGCTGCCACAGACCTGCGCATGGTGCTGGCGGTCATAAAAAGTATTCGCGATCTGGAGCGCATCGGCGACGAAGCGCAAAAAATTGCCAAAATGGCGATTAAACTCAGTGAAGACGGCGCAGCCCCCCGCGGTTATGTAGAACTTCGGCATATCGCCAATGGCGTGCGTGAGATGCTCAACGAATCACTTGATGCGTTCACCCGCTTTGACAGCCCGGCGGCGTTGGCGACTCTTGCCAAGGATCACCAGATAGACCAGGACTACAAAACCGCGTTACGGGAAATGATTACCTATATGATGGAAGACCCACGGAGCATTTCCCGGGTGATGAACGTGTTATGGGTGTTGCGGGCATTGGAGCGCATTGGCGATCACGCCAAAAATATTTGCGAACATATTGTGTATCTGGTCAAGGGCAAGGATATTCGCCATGGCCATCTGGATGAGGTGCAGTAATCCATACTGCGTAATTGAAAGGTGCTGCGGTTAATATTTTCAGTACAGGACATGGCATGAAAGACCTTTTTGACAGAAACCGCGCCTGGGCTGCGAATATCAAAAACCGCGACCCGGAATTTTTTGCCAAGCTCTCCAGGCAACAGGCACCCGAATACCTGTGGATCGGTTGTTCGGACAGTCGAGTCCCCGCCAATGACATTGTTGGGTTGCTCCCGGGCCAGCTATTTGTGCACCGCAACGTGGCCAACGTGGTGGTGCATACCGATCTCAACTGCCTTTCCGTACTGCAGTTCGCGGTGGATGTGCTCAAGGTCAAACACATTATTGTCTGTGGTCACTACGGTTGCGGCGGTGTCAAGGCCGCCGCTGACAAGCAACCACTCGGCCTGATCGACAATTGGTTGCGTCACGTGCAGGACGTGCAAAATAAACATCAGCGCTGGGTGGGGAAAATAACCCGTGAACCGGATCGCCTGGCCAGCATGTGCGAGCTCAATGTCATCGAACAGGTCGTCAATGTGTGTCAGACCACGGTGGTCCAGGACGCCTGGAAACGGGGGCAGTCGCTGGGTGTCCATGGCTGGATTTATGATATCAGTGACGGGTTGCTGAATAATTTGTCGATGAGTGTGGACGGTCCCGAAAAATTGCAGCCGGTATATCGTAAAGCGATTGGTGAAAAATCCCGCTACGCCAGGCAGCATCTGACTAATCCCGCAGTCATACCGCAAGCATGACAGCGGCCCCCGTTTTTCAACCCACGCTGCTGTCGTTTCTCGAGGAGCTTGCGGAGAATAATAACCGCGCCTGGTTTACTGAAAATAAAGCACGCTACGAAAGCGATGTGCTATTTCCCTGTCTGGACTTTATCGCCGCCATGGGTCCACGCCTGCAGAAAATCTCCCCCCGGTTTGAGGCCATTCCGCGGCGTATGGGTGGATCGTTGATGCGGGTCTACCGGGACACGCGCTTTGGCCACGACAAAACCCCTTACAAAACCAATGTGGGCATTCAGTTTCGCCACGTGCTGGGTAAAGATGTGCATGCGCCCGGATTTTATTTGCATATTCAGCCGGGGGAGGTTTTTGTGGGTGTGGGTAGCTGGCGTCCCGACCCGGACGCTCTGCGCAAAATCCGCGAGCGCATCATCGCCAAACCGAAATTGTGGCGGCAGGCGGTGGGTGATCGCAAGTTTTCCCGCCATTTTGAATTGAGTGGCGATACGTTAATCAGGCCACCCAAAAACGTGGATGCCAACCACCCCCTGCTTGTGGATCTCAAGCGCAAGGACTTTATTGCACTCAAATATCTCGACCAGCAGCGCATCCTGCAACCGGGTTTTATAGGTGAAGTAACGCGGCTGTTTACGGCGGGGGCACCGCTGATGAAATTTTTGTGTGACGCGCTGGTGATAGATTTCTAAATGACAAGAGTTTGCGGCACTGGTTATTTGACGGGGGCCACGGGGTGGCAAACAGCTCAAAAACGCACAGCCCATTGACCTTGTCCGGCCGGTATGATCTTATTACCAGCCGGTAGAGTTTCGCTAACATAGCGCGCCAATGGGCGGGCTTTGCGCCGTAAAAAATAATTTTTGAGGTAAAGATATGTCCATGCCCTACGGAATAGACTTTAGAGACAAGGCCGCCATCGTCGGTATCGGGGAGACGGATTATGTACGCGGCGCGAACAAGCCCTCCGCGGAACAGATGCTCGAAGCGACCCGTATTGCCATTGCCGACGCGGGCCTCAAACCTCAGGACATCGACGGCATCGTGCTGCCGCCGGTAAATATTACCGCCGAGGAAATTGCGGCCAATCTGGGCATCGAAGATATTCGTTACAGCGTTTCGGTAAACATGGGCGGTGCCAGTCCGATCACTGCCCTGCAGAGCGCGGCCATGGCGATCGCCGCCGGAGTGGCCAAAAATGTGGTGGTAACGGTCGGCTGGAACGGCTATTCCGCCATGCGCCCCAAGCCGGGGGTGACCAATGTGGAAACGATTTCCCTGGCGGCCATGGAACGCACCCTGATGAATTATTACATGCCCTACGGTAGCGCCTCTCCGGTGCAGATGTACGCCTGGATCGCCATGCGGCACATGCAAACGTTTGGTATCAGCCACGAAGCCATGGGCGCCGTGGCGGTTGCCAGCCGCAAGCATGCACAATTTAACGACAAGGCCGTCACCCGAGG